>JAVHYG010000137.1 GCA_031119195.1 Rickettsiella sp.
CGGTAAAGGGCAATGACATGAATTCCAAACTGATGGCACAGATTTAATTCTTCTAAAGTTTTATTAATAAAATAATAATTACTACTAATATCTGTGCCTTTGAGATTTAATCCCCAAGCTAGCAACTCATCTTTTGTTGTTTCTTGAATGCTAGGTGTTTTAATATTAGCTAAAAATCTTTTTTCTATCCATGGATAAAATTTTTGTAATGGTTTGTGTAAAAGACTAAAAAGTACAAAAGCAATAAGTGTTAAAAGCAGTATGATAGACCAGGTATGGAAATAGCTGATGGCGACAGTTGTAATTACAGTAAAAGTAAATATCCAACCGAGTGCAATAATCGGTTTTATAGCGGCATGAGATCGGTAAGGAAATATTTTATAGGCAAAAATCATGCCCCAAATGAAAGGAGAAGCTAAAAGTAAGGCGATAAAACAGCTTAGGGTATTGACCCAATAGATTGTTGTTATCCATTCGCTAATACTTGGGAAAATCCATTTTTCACTGAGTGAAAAAATAATGGCAACCATGACGCCGTTTATTAAAAGTTTAATGATGTATTGGCTGTAGATTGCACGTTTTTTTTTAAGCATTAAGTAACGATGAATCAAAATGGAATAATGGCTTAATAAAGTTTTGAAAGTGAGTGGTAAGTTTTTTTCTAAATATTGACTGACTGCAGCTGAACTTTGGATAAGATAAGGTGTGGTAAATGTGGTAACAGCCGATACAGCAATGATAATAGGAAATAAGGTGGGTCTTGTTACTTTTAATGCGAGTCCTAACCCAGCAATAATAAAAGAAAATTCACCAATTTGAGCCATGCTAAATCCGGCGCGTACAGATGTCGTCAAACTTTGACCTGTTGCTAATGCACCTGTTGCATTTTTTAAATTTTTAGCAACGAGGTTAATTGATGAAATTAGTAATACAAGCTTAAACTGTTCAATAATGACGGAAGGATCGATAAGCATTCCCACTGAAATAAAAAAAACGGCAGCAAAAATATCACGTATTGGACGCATATATTGTTCGATAAACTGGATTAGATCAGTTTCAGCGAGAATAGAACCCATGATAAATGCCCCTAATGCACTGGAATAACCAAAGTAGGCGGCTATACAAACAAGGAGTAAACAAAGTGCTACAGATACGATAGTCAACGTTTCCTGATTGGCGACATCAACCAACTTTCGAATTAAAGAGGGAATTAAAAAATAACCTACTAAAAACCAACTGCCAACAACTATAAAAAGTTTGATAGCTGAATCAACGAGTGTTGCAGATAGCATTGCATGTGTGCCGACAATAATAGAAAGTCCTGCAAGTAGCAAAATAGCTAATAAATCTTCCACAATCAAAACGCCAAAAACAAGTTCGGCAAAGTGTTTACTTTTTAGCCCTAGTTCCTCCATGGCTTTGATAATAATGGTAGTCGAGGAGATAGAAAGAGCAGCGCCTAAAAAAATACAATCGTAAATAGGCCAATCCAAAACTTTTCCTAATCCTATGCCTATGACGAGTACCAGTATAACTTCGAGCAAGCCGGTCAGGACCGCAGGTGTTCCAACACGCTTAAGTTTGTGGAAGCTAAAATCTAGACCCAAGGAGAACATCAAAAAGATAACACCGAGTTCAGATAAGGTGTGAAGGCTGGGAACATCAGTGACCAAGTCGTAAGGGGGCATATGTGGCCCGACAATAATACCCGACAAAAGATAACCTAATACAACGGGTTGCCTTATTTTCTGAAATAAAAGTGTAACCAAACTGGCTACGCCTAATATAACGGCAAGATCCTTTATGAGTGGTGCAAGTGGTTGCATAGTTACCGCTCGTATTTGTTACATGGGCTAATCCAAGCCATGCTTGCGCAAGCTATTTAAACATTGAATCTACAAATCCGTATTTTCAAATGTATCTCCCTATTGTTAGTCAGCTTTATTGATATATCAAGTGAGTTGTTGGGAAAAAGAACTTTTTTCTTTAATTTAGTTTTTTGAGGAATTAACAATTATTTATTATTGTGAATATCGATTATTATATAATATTATCCTTTTAATCTTTTACATTATTAATATAACTCAGAGCTATTTATTCAATAGGTGTAGTTTTAAGCCAAATCAAGATTAGCAGCTCTTTATTTTAATTAAAAATATAAAATAAATTAGGAGTTCCTATATGTCTCGATCATATGCGTTAATTGGATATGCTTCAGGCCTTGCAGCTAATAATCCGGGCTGTGCTAACGGTCCACTGCAACTTAAAGCACATACTTTTGAAAATGTGTTGTTGACTAAAGGGATAAAAAGTTATTGGCAAGCGATGTTACTGCCTCAGCCAGAAAAAACCCGTTTAATACAAGTAGCTCAATTAAATACACAATTGGCAATGATTACGTATAAGTTAAGGAAGCAAAAGCAATTATTTATCGTTATGGGTGGTGACCATTCCAGTGCAATAGGTACGTGGAGCGGTTTGTCAGCTGCAGAAATGTATGCCGGAAATTCAATTGGATTGATCTGGATAGATGCGCATATGGATAGTCATACATTCGATACCACCCCAAGTGGTAATATCCACGGCATGCCACTTGCTGCATTGCTGGGTTATGGCGATGATAATTTAACCAAGATTTTATCGTCTCAACCAAAATTAAAACCTGAAAAGGTAAGCTTAATTGGCGTGCGTAGTTTTGAAGAAGAAGAGGCGGCCTTGTTATACGATTTAGGCGTACGTATCTATAAAATGCCGGAGATTAAAGAACGCGGTTTAAATGTTGTATTGCAAGAAGCAATTACTCGTGCCAAGCAAGGTACAGCTGGGTTTGGTGTGAGTTTGGATCTCGATGGAATTGATCCTAACGATGCTCCTGGCGTTGGGGTGCCGGAGCCGAATGGAATTTTAGCCAATGATCTATGTCAAGTTTTGACTTTATTACGCCGTGAAAAACAACTATTTGGTATAGAAATTGTTGAATATAATCCTTATCTTGATGAAAATCATAAGACTGAACAATTAATTCATAAAATAGTATTAAGTATTTTTGGAGATTAAATTTTTATGTCAAACCATGACGCAATGACTGATTCTATTAACGTTAACTTAATGACAAATACACGAGATGAGGCGATAGATTTGGAAAAACGTTATGGTGCAGCTAATTATGATCCCCTACCGGTGGTTTTAACACGCGGTTTAGGGGCCGAACTTTGGGATATCAATGGAAAGCGTTATATCGATATGATGAGTGCTTATTCAGCCGTAAGTCATGGTCATTGTCATCCACGTTTAGTCAGTAAATTAACTGAGCAAGCGCAACGCTTAGCTGTTTGTTCGCGTGCTTTTTATAGCGATAAACTCGGTGTTTTTTTGCAACGAGTCTGTGAGTTAACAGGCATGGATAGCGCGTTACCTATGAATACGGGTGTTGAAGCAGTTGAAACGGCAGTTAAAGCGGCTAGAAAATGGGCATATACAGTAAAAAATGTCCAGGAAAATCAAGCGGAAATTATTGTTTGCAAAGGAAATTTTCATGGGCGGACGATAACGGTGGTAGGGATGTCCTCTAAGGATCAATACAAACGTGGTTTTGGTCCTTTTGCACCTGGGTTTAAAACTATACCTTATGGAGATGTAGCCGCTTTAGAAACGGCTATAACGCCTAATACAGCTGCATTTCTTATTGAACCTATACAAGGGGAGCGAGGAATCGTTGTTCCGCCGCAGAGTTATTTAAAACAGGTCGCTGAAATTTGCCGAAAAAACAATGTCTTGTTGTTTTTAGATGAAATTCAAACAGGTTTGGGTAGAACGGGTCGTTTTCTTGCCTGTGAACACGAAGGAGTGAAACCAGATGGTTTAATATTAGGGAAAGCATTGGGCGGTGGGTTACTGCCCGTTTCTTTATTTTTAAGTAAAGATGAAGTGATGGATGTTTTTGAGCCGGGTGATCATGGGAGCGGTTCGAGCCTGACCTGAGGGCAGCGCGGTAG
>JAVHYG010000138.1 GCA_031119195.1 Rickettsiella sp.
ATTTTTTCCTTCATAGAGTTGTGCAAAACCGCCGGTTCCTATTACTATTACAGGTTTGTTCTTAAAAATTTCTTTTTTGAGGCCGGAAACAATTTCTTTTAATGCGCCTAAATGGCCATAATAAAGTCCACTTTGTATGCTTTCTCGTGTGGTTTTTCCCATATAATAAACTGGGGATTTTATATCAACGGCCATTAACTTTGCTGTATTATTTTTTAACGCTTCCATACAAAGTCTCATGCCAGGCAAGATAGCGCCACCCAAATAATCACGTTTTCTGGTAATAGCACATAAAGTTGTTGCAGTTCCCATATCCACTACAATAAGTGATTTTTCAGGAAATAGTGAAGTTGCTGCAATAGCATTCGCAATGCGGTCAGCTCCAACTTCATTTGGATTTTTACAGCAAATATTTAACCGTGTTTTAACCCCAGAACATAACGAAAAATAAGTTGCCGCTTTAAAATACTGTATAAAACAATGTCTCAATGTATAATCATAATTTGGAACAACCGAAGATAAAGCGATCGCTTTAATCTCACAAAGCTCGAGATTATAAAATTTTAGAATATTAATTAAAAAAATACCTAATTGATCTGCGGTTCCTAGCAAAGAAGTCGCATAACGAAATCGGAAAATAAGTTTGTCTTTAGTAAACACACCACCGAATAAATGGGTATTACCCACATCTAAACACATTAACATAATAACCCTCTAATATAACGAATTTCTAAAAAAATATACGGTATCCGTATCCTATGAGCTAGAGAAACATTAAGAAAAATGACCTCGGAATTAAACTCTTTACGAATTTGCAAACTATTTTTTTGCGATAAGGAGTTTAAGCAGAAAAACACGATCTTTCCATGGATTAGATACTATTCGTCATAATTTGAAAATTCTGCATTTTAGTTACGCGCGGTATAGAAATACCGCTCTAATATACTTAAAATCTCTACCCTATGACAATGATTATAAATAAAAATAGTAACCATTATAAAGAGCATGTTTGTAGGCCTATTAAATTGGACCGTAATGAAAATCCTCTAGGTCCAAGTCCTTTAGCTATAAAAGCTGCCAACCGCGCACTATCAAGGTGTCATCAATACCCAGAAAACGAAGAATTAGCACTGAAAAGGTGTTTAGCTAAGCACCTAGGCATATCTCCCAAGACTATAGCTTTGGCTAATGGTTCTGAAAGACTGTTGGAGTTGATAGCAAAAATCTATTTAACACCAGGAGATTCTGCTGTACTACCCAATTATTCCTTTATAAATCTCACAAAAATTATAGAAACTACAGGCGCAGAGCTTAGAGTTGCCTCTAACTCACACGAAGATATCAAAGTTTCTCAAATTTTAGAGGTTGTTAATTACTCGACAAAAATAATTTTTATTGTAAATCCCAATAACCCTACTTCAACTTACATCAATACTACTAATTTAATATATCTATTGAATGAAGTTCCATCGCACAAACTTATCGTTATCGATGAAGCCTATGCAGAATACGTGCAGGCCTCTGACTACCCTGATACAATAAAACTAATCAATAAATACCCTAATTTAATTATTTGTAGAACCTTTTCCAAATTCTATGGTTTAGCAGGATTACGTTTAGGTTACGCAATTACCACTCCAAAAATTGTGGACATTTTAAATCAAAGCTCCTTGCCTTTTAGCGTTAATTCTATTGCATTAGCTGCTGCACAAGAAGCCATTTTAGATAAAAAACATATAAAATCAACCAAATCAAATAACAAAAAAGCTTGCGAACAACTTACATTAGGTTTAAAAAAATTATCACTTATAGTTCATCCCTCCTTTACTAATTTCGTTTGCGTGGACCTAAAACACGATAGTCTGGACGTTTATAGGCAACTTTTAAAAGTTGGAATTCGAGTACGTACCCTCCATGATTACGGCTTACCTACCCATTTACGTATCTCTATGGGCTTAGAAGAGCAAAACCAGCAACTGTTGGATGCGCTTAGCAAAATCCCACAATTAAACAGTAACTCTTGATCAGCTTGTAGAATTAGCAGGAGGGATATTGACCTTACAAAGGGTATCTTGCCTTCCCTTTTTGATTTAAACTGCTCTTGCAAAATTAGAAAAACTTAATTAGGAAAAAAATAATGAGGGGGTTTACTTTATTTCTCCGAGAAGCGATTACACATCCTAGCACCGTAGGAGCGCTGTTTCCTAGCTCCAAAAGATTAGCAAATACTTTAGCAAAGCAAATACCCCCCCATAGTAAAGGTCTTATTATTGAGTTAGGTGCTGGTACCGGCGCTATAACAGACTCTTTGTTACATCAAAAAAGTCCTCAGCAAGAACTAATTGTTATCGAACAATCGGCTAAGTTAGCTGAACATCTTATTCAACGTTTTCCAAATGTAAAAGTAATTCAAGGAGACGCTGGGCATTTAAATCAACTTCTCGATAGCGTCTCAGCACCTATTCAAGCTATCGTATCTAGCTTACCTCTACGCACTTTATCTCCCTATATTATTAAAAAAATAGGCCGCGAAATCAACCAAGTTTTACAAGAAGGGGGATTATTTATACAGTACACTTATAGCTTATGGGGAGACCCCTTAGCACCTTCCCCCCATCTAAAACTTATTCATCGTCAATGGGTATGGCGTAATCTACCTCCAGCCCGCATCGATGTTTTTTATCGCAAATGAATGATTCAGTTTTAACCTAATGTATTTCCAAACCCAAAAATTTAAATTTCAGAAACAATTTGAAAGGTTATCTATCGCAGTTACAACCTCTGACCCTTGTCTACAACTCGCTGCGCAAAACATAGCAAATAAATATTTTCTTTCTTATGTAAACATTTCTGAATGCGAAAATTTTGATTTTATTTTAAAAGTTTCAGAACAAGGGTTATATTTACAGAATAAGGAACAAAAAAATTCCTGGAACTTACAAATCGATTTTTTAAAAGGGGAAATAGGCTATCGCTTAAGACATATTAAAGGTCAAAAACAATTACTTCTTAAGGCAATTGGCCTTAAACCAAAACCAAAAATAGAGATTTTAGACTTAACTGCTGGATGGGGTAATGATGGTTTTGTCTTAGCACAACTCGGATTTTCAGTTACTTTATTAGAACGTTCTCCTATAATCCATGCCTTACTCGCCGATGGGCTTCATCGCGCATTGAATCACGAGAAGCATTCCCATCTCAATATAAAACTTATACATTCAGATAGCATTATTTTTTTAAAACAGATATTAAAGATCAAAAAATTTCCAGATGTTATCTATTTAGATCCGATGTATCCACATTTAAATAAGTCAGCTTTAGCCAGAAAAGAAATGTGTTTACTCCGTAAAATTGTCGGTGATGATGTAGATGCAATAAACTTATTACCACTCGCATTAACTTGTACAAAGCGTGTTGTGGTAAAAAGACCGCGTTTGGCAGCCTTTTTAGCTGAATTACCGCCCCACCATAGTATTTTTGGGAAACAACATCGTTTCGATATTTATTTAGTGACTCATAACTAAATTAACCGGTGGGGCTGAATTCCTAGAAGTACTTGTAGTATTTGGGCCACAATTAAATAAGGTCCTTTTTCTCAATGATACATTATATTTTTTTAATTCGTCGAAAATTTTTCGATCAACCAACTCTTTTTTTTGCGAGTCATAAGCAATATTAGGTGGCAATGTATTACTTCTTCTTCTACCTAAATTTTGATGTATTTCATTATTATTTTCTAGCTCAATTATGCTACCACTACTTAAGTTAGGAATTCCTTCACTTAAACAACGATCTGAATTTGATAATCTTCTCACACGCTTATTCAGAAATGCTATTTGAGGTTGATCGAGTGGTGATTTAGCATAAAGAGTACTTCCCAAATTTGTTAAGTTAAATGCACTTTCGTTTGCATCTAATGGGGTAGTAGGTGTAGGGGGAGTTTTTTCCGATAATAATGCAGATTCCTGATT
>JAVHYG010000139.1 GCA_031119195.1 Rickettsiella sp.
CATAGTGTTATTGCTGATTTTGGTTGCGCCTATTTTGCTGATGAAGCAGCTGCTCAATATGGCAGTATTTTTTTTACAGATCCCAATTTATTTTTACATTCAGAAGAATTTTCTAAAAAACCTCTAAAAAATGCTACCAAATCAGATATATGGTCACTGGGTCTTATGTTTGAAGTTTTATTAAATGGAAAATTACCAGCTAAAATATTTAATTCAGATAATCATATCATAAATGATAATTTGCCCGATACCTTGGAAAGCTACATTAACCTAAAAGATTGGGCAAAATTATATGACCAATCTAACCGTTGTAAAAAAGTTAGAGAAGCTAGAGACTATCTGATAATGCTGAAAAGAAAAGTTAAGGTTCCTATTGATATTACGAATCAAAAAAAGATACTTGAGAGTTTTGTTTTAGTAATGCAATTACCTATTGAAGAACGTCCAACGAGTAAGGAGTTAAAAGAATATTTACTTAAATTCGCTCATTGCTTTGGTACGATTGAAGAACGTGAAGAAAAATCTAAACTTTTCGCGTCACAATTAATGCTAAATATGGAGAAACTAGAAATAAATTCTTCTAAAACTCTTACTACTTCAGAGGATAGTAATGAGGAAGATGAACATATGTTGTCTTTTCGCCTTTGTCGATAATTCTTTTTAATTAATATGTTAGATATTACATTGCACTATTACCAATGATGTGAACTTCGCGAGTAAGTTGAATATGATGCGTTTTAAAAACGATATCGCTTATTTTTTTTATTAACGCTTCGATATCAGCGGCTGTCGCATGGCCTTGGTTCACAATAAAATTAGCATGTTTAGTGGAGACTTGTGCCCCGCCTAGTTTTAACCCTTTTAAACCGCAGTTTTCAATAAGACGTGCTGCAGAATCACCCCTAGGGTTCAAAAAAACAGAGCCACAGCTAGGTTCATTTGTTGGTTGTGTGGCTGAACGATAAGCTAATAAAGCACGAATTTTTTCAAGGGATTCTTCTTTAGAACCTGGTTTTAATTGAAAATGTGCGGCTAAATAAAATTCGTTAGGAAAAATAGTTACATTACGATATGCTATTTGATAGTCATTAGGGTAACGGACCCTTTTTTCGCCTTGCCGATTGATAATTTCTACGGCTTTGACAATTTCCCAAGTTTCGCTTCCATCACATCCTGCATTCATAACTAATGCCCCTCCAATAGTGCCTGGAATGCCGGCTAAAAATTCAGCACCACTTAAATTTTTTCTTGCTGAAAATCGCGCGAAAGCAGGCGAAGCAACTCCCACTTCAGCACGGATCAAAGTAGGTTCTAATATATCTAATTTACAAAGTGCGCCTTGTGTAATAACAACAGTACCAGTAATACCGCCATCACGTATCAGAGTGTTACTACCTAAACCTAAAAATAATAAGGGTTCTTCAGCAGGTAATTGCCTTATAAAACGAATTAAATCATCACTATCACTAGGTTCGTAGAGATATTGAGCGGCTCCTCCAATTCCCCAAGAAGTATAATTAGAAAGAGGAACATTTTTTCGTAAACAGCCTTGTAATCCTTTCATTATTCAAGTGATACCTAATTCAGAATGGGCGAGATGTTGGGCGATACCTCCGATATCACCGGCGCCTTGCAATAATAATACGTCATTATCTTGCAAAATAGTGTGTAAGTTATGAGATAGGTTTTGTTTATCTTCAATAAAGGTAGGATGTAAGTGACTGCATTGTTGGATGTGAGTTAATAATGCAAGACTGTCAGCACCTGGGATTGGGGTTTCACCCGCAGAGTAAACGTCTAATAAAAGCAGATGATCGACGCTAGATAAAATAGTAACAAAATCATCAAAAAGATCCCGTGTACGTGTGTAACGATGGGGTTGATAGGCCATAACTAAACGTCGATTAGGCCAAGCACTGCGAATAGTTTTTAAAGTAGCGGCGATTTCATTTGGATGATGACCATAATCATCGATTAGTAAAATATGCCCTTTTTTTAGTTTAAATTCACCGAGTATTTGAAAACGTCGATCAACTCCGCTAAATTGTGCGAATGCTGTTTGGATATTTTTGTCTTCAATATTTAATTCAGTTGCAAGGGCAATGGCTGCGACAGCATTTAATGCATTATGTTGTCCAGGTATATTTAGCAAGATATCTAGTGGTTTTCGTTCTTTTCGTAAAACAGTGAAGTAATTTTTAGTTTTTTTTTGTTGAAAAGCTGTAATTTGTATATCGGCGTCTTCACTAAAACCATAGCTTATAACGGGACGCATAATATTTGGAAGAATAGATCGAATAACAGGGTCATCTATACAAACTATGGCTAAACCATAGAAAGGTAGATGGTGTATAAATTCAATAAAGCATTGTTTAAGGCTATGAAAATTTCCGTCATAGCTACTTAGATGATCGGCATCGATGTTAGTAATGATGGCAACCATGGGCTTCAAATAGAGAAAAGATGCATCACTTTCATCAGCTTCAGCCACTAAATATCGGCCTGCCCCCAAACGAGCATGTGTACTTGTGCTATTGAGACGTCCACCAATAACAAATGTTGGGTCTAATCCAGCTTCTCCTAATAAACTTGCAACCAGGCTTGTTGTGGTCGTTTTTCCATGCGTTCCTGCTACAGCAATTCCATAACGAAAACGCATTAATTCCGCAAGCATTAAGGCTCTGGGGACTACTGGGATGCGTGCTTCTCTAGCACTCATAAGCTCAATGTTATCGTGTGGAACTGCGCTGGAATAGACGATTACATCAGCTTTATCAATATGATGCATTTTATGACCTTGGTGAAATTCTGCTCCTAGCTGCTGTAAGTGGCGAGTCATCGCATTTTCTTTAAGGTCAGAGCCTGAAACAACATAACCTTCGTTCAACAATATTTCGGCAATACCGCCCATTCCGGCACCTCCAATACCGACGAAATGAAGATGTTGAATACGTCCCATTGGATTGTCTACAAAGGGGTTTTTCATGGATAAACCTATATCTTGATAAAGATGGCCCGTATTGTGTCATTAGTTGAGTGTAGGCTCAACTAAGATATACAAGAAAACGGGAAATTTTTGAAATATAGACACGTCCCGTACATAGCTTAAAAAAATAAACTTTTCACTGTCGCTTAGTAACGGAACGATTCTCCACTTAAACATCCTTATCGCGCTTAACGAAATGACCTAAGAGTTTGTGACTGATAAAGGAGTTGTAGTTGCGATAATCAAAGAATAATAACGGTTTTCAGGTTCATTAATTTGTTCTAAAACAATTTCATACCCTTTAAATTTTTCAAGAAAACGTAGTAAGAAGAAAGGATGAGGTTTTTTTTCTTCAACAGTATAAAAATACTTATAATTATGCTGTGAAAGATAGTTAAAAACAGCTTTTGAACCATTTTTTCCTTTAGAAGTTCCTGCTTCAAATAATATAATCGGTTGATGAGTGTTAATTGTTTGTTCTAAACCTTGTAAAGCATTGAGTTCGTGTCCTTCAATATCAAGCTTTATTAATGCAATGGGGGTGGTTTGCATGTTTTTTAGCAGGATATCACCTTTTTCAACTCTAAGCTGATGAGTGGGTAGTGATTCTTTAGGAAAGTTAAATCCGGAACCCCCTAAATTTTCTGAATCCTCAAGGAAAGGTAAAACGTTTGACTCATTGCTAAGACCGAATGGTATTACTTGAATGTTTTCTGTTTTGTTTAAAAAAATATTAGTATCAAGAAGTTTAAGGGCAACAGGATTTGGTTCAAAAGCAATGACGTTTTTAAAATAACGTGAAAAAAATAGAGAATGGTTGCCAATATTGGCGCCACCATCGATAACTTGTTTTCGTTTAAATTGGTGTAAATCGTTATTACTAAAGATCTTCTCAAATAAATAGTGAAGCAATTTTTCTTCATAAAGACCATACATGACAATTTCCTGGCCTATTGCATCATTAGGCACACAAGCAATCAGAGG
>JAVHYG010000140.1 GCA_031119195.1 Rickettsiella sp.
GTCCAATCTTTTGGATTGCTTCTTCTATACATTTTGCAAGGGTTAACCCTTCCGGACGTGCTCTTTCCAGTAAATGAAAGGCCATACGTTGTGCAGATTTAGGTCCGACGCCCGGTAAACAACGCAATTGCGTGATAAGTTGTGTTATCAAAGGACTAAAAGACATTGTTGCTCATTTCCTAGTATCGTTTAAATACTTACACGTATGCCGTTTAATTTTCTATTGAATCGTCGTTAAATTTATTTTGAATTTGTGCTGTTAAAGTACTTAATTTTTTACGTGAAACATTTTCAACTTTTTGTAGTGCACTGTTAAATGCGCCTATGAGCAATTCTTCTATAAATTCTTTGCTTTCTTTTAACAAACTAGGATCAAGAGAGATAGTCTTAACAGTATGCCGACCATCCATATCTATTTTAACCAAACCGCCACCCGCTTCTCCTGTAACGACTAATTTTGCTAGCTCTTCTTGAGCAGATTGCATTTTCGATTGCATATCTTGTGCTTGTTTTAAAAGATTATTAAGATCAACTTTCATATTCATGCTTTTTTTCCTCTATTTTTAGGTGTTTAAACGGCTATTTAGTTTTCATCTAAGAGCTGGATAGTCTCGGGCTGTAGTTTAGCATCAAATGTCTTCATAATAGCTTGGAGTGTAGTATCACTATGTAAGTTCTCTGTTATTTGCTGTAATTGTTGTGTTTTTTGCAGCTGCTCCTGACGTGCTGGCGTTAATAAATTTGTGTCTCCTAATTTAATTGATAAAGTCGTAGGTTTACCAAAATGGTCCGAAAGTGCTTGTGCCAGTTTTTCCTCTTGTTTTGGAGTATGTAATGCGGTTTGTTTAGGATCTAATAATAAAGTTACGTGATTATCAACATAATCTTGTAAAAGACACTGATAGGCAAGGGTATATGTGATTCCGGTTAAATTTAACTGTTTGACTAGTGTGATCCAATTTGCTGTTTTTTCTGTTGTTTGGGCTAAGCTACTGTCTGTAGATCTATTATTTTTTTCGAGGTGTACAGTTTCAGAAAAAATTTCACTGGATGATGAGCATGTTTTTTCAGATGAAGCAAGCGGTTCATTGTTATTAACGGGTTTAAAGGCTAATATTCTTAATAACATCATCTCAAAACCTAAACGAGCTGTAGGAGTAAATGGTAAATCGCGTCGGCTTAATAAGGCAATTTGATAGTAAAGCTGTGTATCTTCTGGAGAAAGTTGTTGAGCTAATTGCTGAGTTGTTTCATTTCCTTTCGTTATTTCTGTTGCTAATACTTGCGTTAACGCAATATGATGCAAGTGTGTTAAAAATGCGTCTATCACCTGTAAAAAATCAACCGCTTGTTCATGCAATTGTTCAACAATAGTCCAAAGTTTTACCGTGTCTTTTAAAATGAGTGCTTCAAGTAATTTTGTTATATCAGTAGTGGTTACATTACCCAGTAATGTTTTTATATCCTGTTCTGTAATACGTTGGTTGGTATAAGCAATAGCCTGATCTAACAAACTCAAAGCATCGCGTAGACTTCCCCGAGATGCCTCAGCGAGGATTTGTAATGCGCTTAATTCATAGGGAACAGCTTCATTTTTTAAGATAGTTTCTAAATGATGACTAATCTGTGTTACAGAAAGTGCTTTCAAATGAAATTGTAAACAACGTGACAGAATAGTTGCCGGCAGACGTTGGGGATCAGTTGTGGCTAATAAAAAGATAACATGAGAGGGAGGTTCTTCCAGTGTTTTGAGTAACGCATTAAAACTATGCGAGGACAGCATATGGACTTCGTCAATAAGATAGATTTTATAACGCCCTTGGTTAGGGGCATACTGAACATCGGCAAGAAGATCACGGGTATCTTCGACTTTGGTACGTGAAGCGGCATCGACTTCAATAAGATCAGTAAACCGTAGTGCATTAATGGTTTGACACGCAGAACATTGTTCGCATGGCTCTGCGGTTATTTTTGTTTGACAATTTAAACATTTAGCGAGTAGTCGTGCCAGACTGGTTTTTCCAACACCGCGAGTTCCTGTAAAGAGATAGGCATGGTGAATTCGTTGACTTTCAAGCGCATTTATTAAAATGCGACAAGTTGATTCTTGACCCACAAACTGTACAAAGGAACGAGGTCGATATTTTCGAGCAAGAACTTGGTAACTCATCTATCACCTTGTTTCACAACAATCTAAAATGGCGGCAGTTATACCAGCCACACTTCGGCACCCGCTTCTACAACTACCGCTGCTTCCTTCCGGATCTGACGGGGTTCGCTGCTTTGCGCTGCGAAGGGACCAGTATAACCACCATTGGCGGAGAGGGCGGGATTCGAACCCGCGGTAGGGATTAACCTACACACACTTTCCAGGCGTGCTCCTTAAGCCGCTCGGACACCTCTCCTTAAGAAAGGGGTCAGGTTAAACTAGAATCTTTAATTTGGCAATTAGCTTTTATACCAATCGAATAAGTTAGCCGCCAAAGGACGATACACCTTTGGCATAATTTGCCTTTTTAGTATTTATTATAAGGACTAATCTTATCTTCGATAGTAGAAATATATATTTCTCTGAGGTGGTTTATATTGCGGCTCTTTTTATAAAAACGTTTGTTTCGATTAAAAATTAAACACTTTCATGAAGCAGTCGTGTAGAATTGCCTGATATTTTGAACAATACTTAAGTTTTTTATACGATAAACTAATCATAGCTATAAGATGAAGGTTATTTACTAGAATGTCAGATTCCTCTTATCCCCCAGAAATACTATCCAGAAGAACGTTTGCTATTATTTCCCATCCCGATGCGGGTAAAACTACGTTGACTGAAAAGCTATTGTTATGGGGTGGAGTCATACAGTTGGCTGGAACCGTAAAAGCGCGCAAAGCAGCGCACCATGCGACTTCTGATTGGATGGCTTTAGAAAAAGAACGCGGTATCTCGGTGACTACTTCTGTGATGCAGTTTCCTTATCAAGGTTGTATTTTTAATTTGTTAGATACACCAGGACATGCTGATTTCTCGGAAGATACCTATCGCACCTTGACTGCTGTCGATTCCGCCTTAATGGTGATTGATGCAGCTAAAGGTGTTGAACCGCGTACACAGAAATTACTAGAAATTTGCCGTTTGCGGCAGATTCCAATTTTGACATTTATAAATAAGATGGATAGAGAAGCGCGGCCATCTATCGAACTCCTCGATGACATTGAATCGACTTTAGGAATTTCATGTGTACCGATGACTTGGCCTATTGGTATGGGAAAGCAATTTAAGGGTGTTTATCATATACCCGAAGATAAAGTTTATTTTTATGCCGCTTCAAGCAATTTAAAAAGAAAAGAAAGTGAAAGTTTTAACGGTTTACAAGATCCCAAGGTAAAAGAGAGGATTGGTTTTTTCTATGATGAGTTACAAGAAGAATTAGCCCTTATCAAAGGGGCTGGTTCCGTATTTAATGAGCAGGCTTATCGAGATGGGAAATTAACACCAATATTTTTCGGATCGGCTATTAACAATTTTGGTATACAGGAATTATTAGCTGCTTTTGTTCAATTTGCTCCATCCCCACAACCTAGACAAGCGGATATCCGATTGGTCCAACCGGATGAAAATAGTTTTAGCGGATTCGTATTTAAAATTCAGGCGAACATGGATCCTGCACATCGAGATAGAATCGCTTTTTTACGGATATGCTCAGGAAAATATACACCTGGAATGAAGTTATATCATGTGCGTACTCAACGCGAGATAGCTGTCAATAATGCGCTTACGTTTATGGCGGGTGATCGTAATCGAACAGAAGAGGCTTGGCCAGGTGATATTATTGGTTTACATAATCATGGTACGATACAGATTGGTGATAGCTTTACTTCAGGTGAAGTTTTAAAATTTGTAGGTATTCCTTCTTTTTCTCCTGAATTATTTCAACGCGTGCGTTTAAAAGATCCT
>JAVHYG010000141.1 GCA_031119195.1 Rickettsiella sp.
GCTTAAGAGTTAAAGTTTTATGTTGTTAATCTGCCTCCTAAAGTGGGAAAGACCCCGCCGTGCGTATGGCTGAGTTAAAGTTTTATGTTGTTAACCTGCCTCCTAAAGTGGTACAGACCCGGTTTTTCCTGGTGCCGATGAGACGAATCGAACGTCCGACCTACTGATTACGAATCAGTTGCTCTACCGACTGAGCTACATCGGCTTTTTCCAAAAGAGCCAGCATTGTAGGTAATTTGAGCTTGATTGGCAATTTGTCTTTTAACCTTTTCATGCTGGATGTGCCAATTTTGTACCAGCCATATGCTCCGCTGCTCTTTAGATGATCTCTATTTATGTGTGCATAGATAGCTCAACATGCTGTCAAAAAACAGTTACCCTCTGAAATTATCTCACAGCAGTAGTCGCTGGCTTCTTTTTAGTATTTGGGAGT
This sequence comes from Rickettsiella sp., assembly GCA_031119195.1. GTDB lineage: Bacteria > Pseudomonadota > Gammaproteobacteria > Diplorickettsiales > Diplorickettsiaceae > JAVHYG01. The sequence goes on from JAVHYG010000141.1 coordinate 434, forward strand.
TAGTTAGACTTAAATGATTGTGGGGGATCTGCTGGCATAAGTGATTTTTGATAATGCTGGATTAGGTACTTAGGACATGTTGACAATTGCACGATGATGGCTAAAAAGAATTGTTTTCTCTCATCCTAGCACAATTGTCAACACGCTCTAAACTGATAAAATGTAAGAGAATTTATTCCATTAAGAAATTTAAGTTTAATGATAATAATTTTAAAACTATAGAGATATTTTAATGAATTTTGTTCTACCCAGATGTTTATTATTAATGATTTTTATTGGTGTCTGTATACCTGTATTTGCAAATACTCAACAAGTTCAACATACCTCAATACAGAAAAAATTAGTGACGCTAGAGGATTCATCAGGTGGGCGGATTGGTATATCTGCAATAAATACTGCAAATAATATGCAGCTTCAATATCGTGCTAATGAACGTTTTCCTATGGGCTGCACGTCTAAGGTAATGGGTGTTTCCGCTATTTTAAAAAGAAGCATGGTAAATAGTGCTTTTCTACAACAAAAAATAACTTATATGAAAAAGGATCTGACTAATTGGACGCCTGTTACGGAAAAACATCTCGTTGATGGCATGACAATTGCTGAGCTGAGTGAAGCTGCTATTAGCTATAGTGATAATACAGCAATGAATCTTTTGGTAAAGAAACTAGGAGGGCTACAACAGATTAATGCTTTTGCTCGTTCCATAGGCGACAAAGCTTTCAGACTTGATCATTGGTGGCCTGAAGAAGCTATGTCGGGACCAGATAGCTTATGTGATTCATCTACACCCGCTGCCATGGAAAAAAGTTTACAAAAATTAGTACTTGGTAATGTTTTGGGTTTAACTCAACGGGAGCGCTTGCAGACTTGGCTTAAAAATAATACTACTGGAAATGAGCAGATTAGAGCAGGTGTCCCAAAAGGTTGGGTAGTCGGCGATAAAACTGGAAAAGGTTTCTATCATGGTACGACGAATGACATTGGGGTAATTTGGCCACCGAAGTGCGCACCTATTGTTGTATCGATCTATTACACAAACAATAAAAAAGTTACACCTAAACGTGATGATATTATTGCATCAGTTACACGTATTCTAATAAATGAATTTGCACGTACAGATCACTGTATTCAATTGTATTCTTCTTAGTTAAAGAATTTAATTGATTTTTGTAGTTTACATTAACATCTATAATTAGAACATTCATTAAGGTGAAACATGCATAAAAAAAACCTAGCTATTGCTTTGTTATTCTTAGGTGGATTTAAGCTTAAGTACAGTGGCAAATGTAACTATGGCTGAACTGAAACCAGAAACTCATGTTTTACAAAAAAGCATTTCCACGACGCCTTATCAGATAATAAAACAAATTTTATTAAATAATTAATTCTAAAGAAGAAAACTTGAGCAAGAGAAAAAATAATTTATTTTCCAGTTAGTAAAATCAACAGCTGAGAAAATATATGCAATGTTAGAAAACTTTATATGCGTTGATGAAAAAGAAACGTAAATATAAAGATAAGCTATGGTTTAAACAAGAAAGCCTTGATAAACTAGTTTAAGTTTGGTCTAGATTTATTTTTAAAATAAATTCGCTTTTAGATTTAACGTAATGGGGGCAATATATATGCAAGTAAATGGAAAAAACCAACGTGGGCTTACACTATTAGAACTTATGATTGTTATTGCTATCATTGGTATTTTGGCAGCCATTGCTATTCCTAGTTACCAAAATTATAGTAATCGCGCAAAATTTTCCGAAGTTGTTCAAGCGACTGCGCCTTTTAAATTGGCTGTGATGACTTGTGTGCATGAACATGACAGCCTGGATAGTTGTGGTAACCCCGGCCAAAACGGACTACCTGCTAATTTTAAAGCATCGGAACCAACAAAAGGTTATGTCGCAACCGTAGAGTTGGCCAAAAATGGTCAGATTGTTGCAACTTCTCAGCGCATTCGTGTGAATAAAATGGATCATTTCACTTATATTTTGACCCCTGTCTATCAATCTAACGGACAGCTGCATTGGGATATCAGCGGTACTTGTGTAGCACAAGGTTTGTGTAAAGCAGAATAGTTTCGTCTCGCTATATTGCGCGCCCTTTAAGCATGTTATTCTAAGCCTTTTTAAATTCAGGGCGAAGGCGTGCTATGCGTACGGCTAAGTGAATAATATGACTGACTATAAAAATACTTTAAATCTTCCTCATACAAAATTCCCCATGAGAGCGGATTTGGCTAATGCCGAGCCAGTGATTTTAAAGCGTTGGGCGACTTTGGGACTTTACAATCAATTGCGTCAAAAAAACCATGGTAAGCCAAAATATATACTTCACGACGGCCCTCCTTATGCCAATGGTCATATCCATATCGGACATGCAGTTAATAAAATATTAAAAGATATTGTTGTTAAAGCAAAAACCTTAAGTGGGTTTGATGCGCCTTATGTGCCAGGTTGGGATTGTCACGGTCTGCCAATTGAGTTAAATGTCGAAAAAAAATATGGTCGGGTAGGAAGTAAACTTAATGCCAAGGCGTTTCGCCAGGCTTGTAGAGAATATGCTCAACAACAGATAATAATACAACGTGATGAGTTTAAAAGATTAGGCGTTGTAGGGGATTGGGAACATCCTTATTTGACCATGGATTTCAAATTCGAAGCCAATATCATTCGTGCTTTAGGTAAAGTGATTAGTCAGGGACATTTACATCAAGGTTTTAAGCCTGTGCATTGGTGCGTTAACTGTGGTTCTGCGCTAGCAGAGGCAGAAGTAGACTATGCGAATAAAGTTTCACCGTCAATTGATGTTCGTTTTAGAGTAATTGATGAAACTGATTTTTTTAATCGCTTATCGGTGGATAACCACGGTCCAATTAATATTCCTATTTGGACAACTACTCCATGGACCTTGCCTGCCAATGAAGCTGTTACCTTAAATGCTGCTATAAACTATGTGTTAATCCAAACAAATACGGAATCTTTATTGATCGCAGAACCATTATTGGCAGCAAGTTTGGCGCGTTATGAAATAACGGATTATCAACGCATAGCCGAAGCCAGCGGCAAGGTGTTTGAAGGTATTTTATTACAGCATCCTTTTTATCATCGACAAGTTCCTGTGATTTTAGGCGAACATGTTACAACGGAGTCAGGAACGGGGGCAGTACATACGGCTCCAGCACATGGTTTAGAAGATTATTGTATAGCTCAGCAGTATAGTTTATCTCCCTTGGTAAACCCAGTAGATGGCAATGGATGTTTTTTACCAGATACGCCTTTATTTGCCGGTGAGCATGTCTTCAAAGTAACTCCACACATTATTGAAGTGTTAAAAGCACATAAAAACTTATTAAATGCAGGAAGTATCGAGCATAGCTACCCACATTGTTGGAGACATAAAACCCCATTAATTTTTCGTGCAACACCACAATGGTTTATTAGCATGGAACAACAAGGTTTGCGTGTAGATAGCTTAGCG
>JAVHYG010000142.1:0-2224 GCA_031119195.1 Rickettsiella sp.
CTTCCACACTTACTTCCGGCCGTCATTGGATCTTTCGGCCCATCGAAACCAGTTATATTATTTCTGAAAGAAACAAGCCCTATTCCTATAAAACTGACTTGTTAACAAGTGATAAAAATAAGGTGTCTGTTGTAGCCACAGTACATTACACAATAGCGAATGCACGCCAATATCTTTTCGCTAATACACAACCTTTACAAAGTTTACAAGAAGCAATCGCCAATGCTACCACTCAAACCTTAGGTCAATTCTCTTTAGAACAACTGCTAACCACTAATCTTTTCGCTTTACAACAAACATTACAAGTACAAATTGATAAATTATTAGCTAATTATACAACTGGCTTAGTAGTTAATGATATTGAACTACAGCCAATCCAAGTTCCAGAAGAATTGAAAGCATCATTTCAAGACGTTTCCAATGCTGAAATAGAAAAAAAACAGCTTGAAAATCAAGCAAAAATATACGCGATGCAAACACAACCTAAAGCTAAAGGAGAATCTGAGCGCTTAATCGCTGATGCAAAAAACTATCAACAAGAAGTTATACTCAATGCAAAAGCAGAAACCACGCGCTTTTTGGATTTACTGCCCACTTACAAGGCAGCACCTCTATTAACACGAAAAAGGCTCTATTTAGAAGCCATGCAAGAAATAATGGCAAACAGCAATAAGATGCTAATCGATAATCAAGCCAATACCTCGCTTTATTTAAATATAGATAAATCTGCCATGCAAAGTCATTCAGAAAAAGCAACGCATGAAACTGACAAAAAGCCTTCTTCCACAGCTGCAAATACACCCTCCCCTAGCATAAAAACACTTTCAAAGAATAAAAATGACCAAGAACTACCAAGTAGCTATGATATTATTGGGGGCTATGAATGAGTTTCGCTAAAAATAAAATAAGTTTGCTTATTGGTTTTTTAATTTGTTTTCTATTCATTATTTATAATAGCGTTTATACCGTATCAGAAGGCCATATTAAGTTATTATCCCGTTCAATTAATTTAGAAAAAACAAACCCGCAAAGCATTACATTGGCAGAAGCAGGTTTACATGTAAAACTTCCTTTTTTTGAACAAACTATACCGCTTGACATGCGCCTACATAGTTTTTCTTTCAAAAAATCGAATATTCTAACAGCTGATGGCCACCCACTTGTTATAGACTATTATACTAAATGGCATATCGTTAACCCCAGCTTATATTATTTAAAAACCCGAAATAACACTCAAGAAGTTCAACACCAACTTTCACAACAAATCAATACACTTCTACAAAGTACCTATGCTCACAACAGCTTGAACAACGTCGTTAACGACGAAAAAATTTCTATTCTTAATACCGTATTAACGAAAATTAACATCCAAACTAAATCTCTAGGTATAACCGTCGTTGACATAGGTTTCAAATCTATCGTCTTTCCTAATGAAGCTAACTCTACACTATTGAAAAACATGCGTGCTGAACAAGAACGAGTAGCCTTACAACAACGCGTGATTGGAAAAGCTAATGCAGAAAACATCCGTGCGTTAGCCGACAACCAGGCCACACTATTGCTTGCAAAAGCGAAAGAAGAAGCGGCTATTATTCGTGGCCAAGGCGATGCTATTGCCGCTAAAATTTACAGTGATGCTTATCATAAAAATCCTCAATTTGCTGCTTTTTATCTTAATTTAGAAACGTTTCGAAAAGGTTTTACACAATCAACATCAAACACTAATTTTCTGGTATTAAATACAAAAGATGAGCTTTTTAATATAGCAGCCAAACAAACACCACAAACTTATGCCAAAGAATTAGGCTAGGTAATACTATGGAAACATTTTGCATAAATACTAATTTTTAAGATTATTCTGATTGAGACTTAACATGACAAAAACAGTTATTATTATTGGCTGCCAATGGGGCGATGAAGGCAAAGGAAAAATAGTTGATTTATTAACGGAAAAAGTCAAAGCTGTTGTGCGCTTTCAAGGCGGCCACAATGCAGGCCATACTTTGGTAATCAAAGGAAAAAAAACTATCTTGCGTTTAATTCCTTCAGGTATTTTACATGAAGGGGTGGAATGTTTGATTGGAAATGGTGTTGTTATCTCACCGCAAGCGCTACTCAACGAAATTAAGGAACTAGAAGAAAGGGATATTCCTGCTCGTCAACGACTGCGCATTAGTGCCACTTGCCCTATCATCTTACCTTCTCATATTGCACTCGATGAAGC
>JAVHYG010000142.1:2234-3850 GCA_031119195.1 Rickettsiella sp.
AAGCACGTGAAAAAATGGCTAAAAATGCAATTGGTACTACAAAACGCGGCATAGGGCCAACTTATGAAGATAAAGTTGCACGACGTGGTCTACGCATGTGTGATTTTTTTAATCTCAAACACTTTTCTGAAAAATTAAAAACACTCTTAGATTATCACAATTTTCTATTACAAAATTATTATCATGCGGACAAAATAGATTATGAACAAACACTCATATCATTAATTAATATAGGAAAAGAATTAACGCCTTTAATTATCGATACTCCTGCCATTTTAGCAAAGTTTTATCACGAAAAAAAATCACTCTTATTTGAAGGTGCACAAGGTACTTTTTTAGATATAGACCAAGGCACTTACCCTTTTGTGACTTCTTCTAACACCATTGCCGGTGCCGCTGCAACCGGCAGTGGACTAGGTATCCGTTATTTTAATCATGTATTAGGCATCAGCAAAGCATACAGCACACGCGTCGGTAATGGGGTTTTCCCCACAGAGTTACTCGACAAAGACGGAGAAAACCTGCGTCAACGTGGCAACGAATACGGCAGTGTCACCAAACGTCCACGCCGCTGTGGTTGGCTAGATAGCGTTTTATTACGTCGCGCTGTACAGCTCAACAGTATTTCTAGCTTATGTGTTACAAAACTAGATGTATTAGATGAAATGGAAACTATTAAAATTTGTACCGCCTACAAATTAGGTGATCAGACACTAAACGATTTACCACTGAATCCCGAAGATTTAGCCAACTGCAGTCCACTTTACGAAGCACATCCAGGCTGGAAAACTTCTACAACGCCTATAAAAAAATTTGCAGAATTGCCACGCAACACGCAACGCTATTTACGCCGGATCGAAGAATTAGCCGGTATTCCTATCAGCATTATTTCAACAGGTGCTGACAGAGAAGAAACTATTGTATTGAAAAAGCTATTTTAGTATCCTTATTAAATAGACTATCCATTTATATTTTTTCGCTAGGGTGTATGTGTATATTGAGCAAAAGGATTTTTTAACTATGCAAAAAATCACTTTATTTCAATTTATCAGACGTACAGAAAAATATTTTATTACCTTTTTTTTTTATTTAAAATGGCTTTTTTATTGTTGTATCATCTTAAGACTGACACTTAAAAAAAACAAAAAAAAGCGTTCCGTTGTATTTATTGGGAATTGTTATTATTCGTTTTATTATCTAGCCGAAGCTTTAAAAAAACGTGGCTGGGATGCTTTATCTATTGATATCCACTCTCATTCTACCTCCGAAAAACAATTTTTACAGAACATTCATTTAAATTTATACCATCCCAATAAAAATATTTTCTTGAAAAAACTTAAAAAATTTTATAAAAAAATAGCTGAAAATTACAGCATGATCCACTTTTATGGAAGCTTCCACTATTGGCCCACTCCTTTTCCTTTTCTTTATCCAGATATAAGTTATTTAAAAAAAATCGGAACAAAAATAGGTTATTCGCCAACAGGGTGCATGGATGGCGTATTGCAAAGTGAAATATATAAAATTACAGAAGGTTTATGTAATAAATGCATTTGGCAAAAAAAACCTTGGGTATGTAGTGATACAAATAATCAATTAGAAATAAAAATGATAGC
>JAVHYG010000143.1 GCA_031119195.1 Rickettsiella sp.
ATTTCATTTTGCACAAATAAAACACGTAAAGCAGAACACCGCTGTCCCGCACTACCAAAAGCTGAATTCAATACATCAACGACGACTTGTTCAATCAATGCCGAAGAATCAACAATCATGGCATTTTGCCCACCAGTTTCAGCTATAAAAGGTAAAATACCGCGCTCCCGGCTTGCCAAACCTTGATTAATTTCACGTGCAGTTTCTGTTGAACCAGTGAACACAATGCCTTTGATACGCGGATCTAACGTTAATTTTGGTCCTACTACAGCACCACTTGCTGGGATAAGATGCAATACTGACCCTGGAATCCCAGCTTCATGCAGTAATTTTACTGCAGCGGCTGCAATTAGCGGCGTTTGACCCGCAGGTTTTGCAATCACAGCATTACCTGTAACTAAAGCAGCAGTGACTTGACCGATAAAAATAGCTAAGGGGAAATTCCAAGGACTAATACAGGCAATGACACCACGTGGGTGCAAACTAAACCAATTCTCCTCACCCGTCGGTCCGGGTAATAATTTTGGAGCTAAATCTAAGCGAGCACGCATCGCGTAATAACGACAAAAATCAATAGCTTCACGTACTTCAGCTAAGGCATCGGGTAAAGTTTTTCCACCTTCTCGAATTGCTAAAGCCATAAACTCAGCCAATCTTTCCTCAAAAAGATCACCCGCACGTTCAAGACAAGCGGCCCGCGTTTCTACGTGTGTATTGGCCCAAGTAAACGGCGCCCTATCTGCACTTGCCAATGCTCTTTCCAGTTGTTCTAAACTTGCCAAACTTACTTCGCCAATAACTTCCTGTGTTTTAGCGGGATTCACAAGTAATCGTTTTTTTTCACCCTCTTCCAATTTTCCATCGATAATAGGCCCAGCCAACATCTGTTTTTTAGATGCCACTTCTATTTGAGCACATAATATTGACCACGATTCAGTATCGGAAAAATCGATACCCATTGAATTTTTACGCCCTTCGCCATAAATATTAACTGGCAAAGGAATTTTTGGATGTGGAATTGTCGGAACTTCCTGCATTTTTTTCACGGGATCAATCAACATTTCTTCAATAGGGACGTTCGGATCAATAATACGATTAACAAAAGAGGTATTTGCGCCATTTTCTAATAAACGTCTCACAAGATAAGCTAATAAATCTTCATGCCCACCCACTGGTGCATAAACACGACAGGGAATATTGAGATTTTCAGGCCCTACGATATGGTCATATAAGGTATAACCCATACCATGTAGACATTGAAATTCAAAATCACGATTTTCACCTGCCAATTGAAGAATAGTCGCTAAAGTATAAGCATTATGAGTCGCAAACTGCGGATATATTTCCTTACGATGCGCTAATAATTTTTTTGCGCATGCCACAAAACAAACATCCGTCGCTGCCTTTCGAGTGAAAACAGGATATCCTGTTAAACCCCTAATTTGTGCATTTTTAATTTCAGTATCCCAATAAGCGCCTTTAATTAATCGCACTGTCCAACGCTTACCTTGTTTTTTGCTCAAATCAACCAAGTAATCGATCACAAATGGAGCACGTTTTTGATAAGATTGCACTGCAAGACCAAATCCTTCCCAATTTGATAATGCAGAATCACAAAACACAGCACTAATAATATCCAAAGAAATATCTAAACGGTCTGCCTCTTCAGCATCCACTGTTAAACTGATATTATTTTCCTTAGCTAATATTGCTAAATCTCTTAACTGGTTTGTTAAAAAGGAAACTACACTATCTTTTTTGGCATATTCATAACGAGGATGCAAAGCTGACAATTTAATAGAAATACCCGGTGCATCATTTAGTGATTTCCCTTCCGCCATTTTACCAATAGTATGAATAGCTGTGCGATAAGCTTGGAAATAGCGTTCTGCATCTTTTTCAGTGCGTGCTGCTTCTCCTAACATATCATATGAAAAACGGTAACCTAGTTTTTCATGGTCGTTAGCACGTTTCAGCGCTTCTTCTATGGTTTGACCCATTACAAATTGATGACCCAATAACTTCATAGCGTGCTTGACGGATTTCCGGATAATTGGCGCACTTGTTCGACCAATAAAACGACGTAAAGAAGCATTTAAGCCGTTTTGCTCATCTGACTTTAGTAGTTTGCCCGTTAATATAAGCCCCCATGTACTGGCATTCACAAAAAAAGAAGCACTTTGGCCAAGATGTGATGCCCAATCGGCATTACTAATTTTATCTTTTAATAAAGCATCAATCGTTGCACTATCGGGAATACGTAGTAGCGCTTCGGCCAAGCACATTAATGCAATACCTTCTTGGCTTGATAAATCATACTCATACAAAAAGGCATCCACACCCCCTTTTGAAAGCCGTTTCGAGCGAATTTTCTCAATTAGACCCCTCGCCACAAACGCTATTTTTGAAGTAATATCATCAGGTAACGCAGCGATATCTATTAACTGATTGACAGAATCCGCTTCCTCAGCATAATAAGCCTTTGCAATAGCCATCCGTAATGGATGTTTATTTAATGACACTGGGCAAGACGACATCAGAACCTCGTATTTAAATATATAAAAAAAATTTTTTTTAATTAATTGATTCGTTATCCCGCTCGTTGTTAAAAATGTGTATTTTTAACAACGAGCGGGATCAATCACAGAAAAATCCATAAATGTATCCCTGGAAATTAATCGTACATTAACTCATCCAGTGCGGTTTGTGACGTAGAACCACCGTTCTGGATCAATTCGCACAACACATCCGTAATACAAAGATAACGTAGAATATTGGGTGTCACTTCATCAAAAGTTGCTTTAACACCTAATAAAGATTGTTCCACCTCATCAAAGGTAACGCCGATACCATAACCCAAACAAAGAGAACAAAGCTGATCAGCTCTGCGAGCAATTGCGGGTAACAAACCTACATCGGAAAAAACCTCTTCATAAGTAATGACTCGGCCATTTAAAGTAAACGTTGCCTTCAAAGTCTTAGCAATCAAATGTAAGGCTTTTTTCAATTCCACCACATTCCCCCTATTCTTTCCACCAAGGGATCGCGATCTTACGAGGCCCTGCAAAAACCGTTCGTAACCAGCGTAAAAATACCGTCACAGAAAAACCATACCGTTCCAATAGTCCAAAAAATGCCATTGCCAGCAATGCTAAAACAAAGCTCCAAATGCGAATATGCAACAAAAATAATAACAAGGGAAACGCAGCCCGGGCATCGATTAAAAAAAACCGAGGTATGCGTGCCGAATCACGCCAATGTGCTTCAGTGGGAACACGAGCCATCTATTATCCTATCGCAAAATTTTTAATCAATTGTTCGACCAATGGCAGAAATAATACAACATGTCATCTAGAATTTAAAGTTAATAAAATATACATTCAGAATAAAAAATAACCTACTCAATAGAATGCATAAAGCGCTATCTAGCTCAGCATTTACTTTGAATTTAGACGCAATATAAATCTACTGCTTACCTAATGATGCCAACTTTTTAAAGTTGCTGCGAACAGCATCTTAATCACATGACATACAAGCAAAGCTTGCGCACGCCATTAAGAAAAGAATTGCGATAAAACTTATTAAAAAAGATATCAAAACTTCTGATTGCTAAGTTTTGTGAAATTGATTACAATTTCTCGCCTTTCCATAGGCCGGATAGCTCAGTCGGTAGAGCAGAAGACTGAAAATCTTTGTGTCGGTGGTTCGATTCCACCTTCGGCCACCAGATAAATCAAACACTTACAGGGTCTTTCCCACTTTCG
>JAVHYG010000144.1 GCA_031119195.1 Rickettsiella sp.
TCAATACCTGAACACCAGCCTTTCCCAAATTATTTATTTGATTTTGCTCCTGAAAAGACTTCGTAACCGGAATAATGGGTTGAGAAGGAGGGCGTTGGTTAACACATCCGGAAATAAATAAAAAAAATAAACTAAAAAATCCGTAAAACAATTTCATAAGTTAAATATTTGCCTGATAAAAATTATTGTTATTGTTAAATTTGAGCTATAAACGAAAACAAATAAAATATGAGGTTTTGCGTATCACTCAGATTTTTCCTTCTGCCCTTCCACACGTTCTTTCTGTATGCATTGAATTAATTCGTCAACGACTTGTGTGACCTCTACAGCGGCTAAGTTGTTTTGTACTGTAGGCGGATAATGAGTCGCTAAGGCCATATCTTTCACAATTTCACTGGCGATATTATTCGCATGTTTTTCAAATTTACCAGATACTTTTTCTATAACACCAATTTGAGTTTGCGTTAAGCCACGATTTAAGAAAGGGGCACTAAATTGCTCGATATTATCAGCTAATAATACATCCTGTAATTTGGCCGAAACATTCAATTTTGTAAATAAATTTAACTCACCCACATCTAAAACTTCTTCTTCTAAAACTTCTTCCTCAATATTTTCCTTCACTTTATGAATCGCTAATAGTGCAGGTAGTGCAGCATCAATAGGTTTTAAATCACCTTGTTCACTCAAGGTTTTTGCTAATTCAGAAATTAGAGAAGATTCATCTAATTTATTTAAAGAAAAAACTTCTTTTTCCATTACATTTTTAAAATTAAATAAACGGCGCTGCAAATCAACCATAACCCTATTGACTGGCAATCCTACTTTTAAAAATTGATTTAAACGCATGCGTTGGACAGGCTCAGGATTAGCATAAAACAAACGTGCACGAATAATTTTTGATTTAAATAAAATGTGTGCTTCGCCCTCGCGCTGTTCTTTAAGGTCTAATAAATCGATACGCGCACGTTTTTCACTGGATGCACTGCGTGTATCCGCATAATTATTAAGCACACTCTCCGCACGTGTTTGAAAAGCATCCACTTTGGTTACCCAAGCCTCTCCGGCACTTTTTGAGAAAAAATCCCAAGTTTCTAAAGGATCTTCTAGTTTCATACACAATTTAATATTACAGTTAGCACCAATAGAGGCTGCCTCTTCTTTTGATGCTTTTTGAAAGGCAGGTAAATCTTGCCCTGCAAAAACAATAGAAAAACCTAAAGAACGTGCCTGTGCTGGCACGACTGCAAATCCAGGAACAGCGTAATAACCATACTCATCAAGTACACATAAATAAGGTGTCAACGCATTAGTAGGTTTACGTTCGATAATATCACGGTAATCACCTTCGACTTCTTCGCCTAAACCTGCGGCTAACATTGCTTTAAGAGAAGCAATTATAACCTTACCTAAGTTAGATAGCTCATCGGGGGATTTCTCAAAAGCAGGTAATAAAACCAGCAAAATTCGACGATTTAACACAACGTCTTTCAAATCAACTTCAGCTAAGTTCGTTCGTAAAATATGGCCATAAGTATCTGCCAAGGATCCAAACACACGGGTTAACTGCATAGTAATAAAACCATGTTGTTCCAATACTTGAGAAACTTGTTTACCTTTTTTAGATTTATCATATCCGGGTAAGTTAATCAGATAGTTAGTAATGGGCTCTAAAACAACTTCAGGAACTTCATTTAAACTTAATGGCTCTTGACCATCACGTGGAAAAACCTTATCCAAAACAATATTTTCTACGCGCGATAATTCAAAATAATTTCGTACAACGTTGACGTCTAGCAAAATAGCCCCTTGATCCCGCATGTAAACCAGCAATTTCATTAAGGCTTCAACAAACACTATAGCCCGTCCCTTCCACATGTCACCATCCGGCGTATTGCTACTGGCATCCATTAAACTGACTACCAGCTGCGATAACATACTTGACGAACCATTGGCAAACGGATTCATGGTATTAGATAAGCGTTTTTCTTGTGGACCAACAATATCCCGCGCACCCGTCATAAAGTTGACAACAAGGATATCGTCTTCACGTCCCATAGAACGCGCCATAGAAAAAATCTTAGCAAATAATCCATTATCTCCTTTACCGTCTACATAAATAAAACCACTACCTTGCACTAAGGAATTAAATGCTAAAGAGATTAAAGCTTCCGTTTTACCACTTCCGGTAGAACCAAAAATTAAGCAATGGGTTCGCATGTCATCGTTGCTAAACCAAAGTTCTTCGCCGGTAGAAATTTCATTACCAAATAAACAAATACCTCGCGCCGTTCTTGGTTTATTACTTCCTGGCCTTAAATCATTATAATCCAGCTGTTGCGCACGCTGTGGCATTCGAAAAGGTAAAGATGTCTTACGCGTATAGGCGTAGATAAAAGAAAGCACACCGAGTAAAAAAACAATATCGGCAACACCTGGAATAAAAAAAGAACCCGAAGCTAACCCTATTAATAAAATAGTAACGGCCTGAGGATTTTTAAAAAAATCAAAAAAACGCTGTCCAAGTGTTCGCGTATCCCGCAGTAGTTTACGAGGATCTTGTTCATGTTTTTGTTCTAAACCGCGTGCTATGCTAACCATATAAACTAAACCTAGATTATATCTAACGAAATAATAAAATTATTAAAAAAAACCCATTACGCCTCTTCAGCATCCGGTATATATAAAATTTCTTTAATTGCTGCGTCCAAACCATTAACTGCTTCCTCAACCATAGGGAACAATAATCGTCTTCCCATGGCACGTTCAATTTTCCAATGAGCAAAAGGCCCCGCTACTTCAGGAAAAACCGTTTGTCGCCCCACCGAATTAAGCATAAACCACAATGCTCTATCGGTAGGTTTCAACCATAAAAAATCAGCTGAGGCCAATACACCATCTTTTCTTGCAAGTTCTAGCATAGACGCCATAATTGTTAAAACATAAGCATGACTATGAATAATTTGATTTACTAATTTATTATTTTTATGTTTTTCCCATAACTCATCAACGCCCGAAAAATTAAGCCGTCCTGTTGTCGTCGATTCAGCTAACTGTACTAATAATTTAAGTGCGCCATCACGATCACGATTAGCCCGTGCAGCAAAAATAGCAAATAATGCTTTAGTGCCTGGCGATAAACGTTCAACTCCTTGCCAATATTCTCCTAATTGTAATACAAAAATAGGATAGGCTGCCTCACGCCGTATTTGCACAGTCGTTTGATTACCATGCGTAGATGCCATGGTCATTGTCGATACTGTTTTTTCTTCTTGAAGTAAATGATATTTTTTTGCAAATTGCATAGGTGATAATGCCATTGCCCATACACCTTTATTAATATCTTCTTTCACTAAATTGAGCTTAATTATAGGTGAAATCTGCGGCCAATTTTTCCTTTCGGCTTCGGCTAGTGACTTCATATTATAAGTTTTTTTAAACTGTAAATTAATGTGGCCAAAATAAATAAAAAGTGCCAAAATAATTAGCACGGCAATAATAGGATAACGCAAATAATTTCCTACTGCTTGGCTAATATCTAAAAGTTGCGAAAAATCGACTTGTTGGGGCTGTAATTGCTTTATTTCAGCAGGAAGAGTGGCGACGCTGGGCAGAAAAATTGAAATTAAATGCGCTTCCCATGCTTTAACTATCAGAACAAATTCTACAATTTGGACATGAAAAAATGACCATATTAGCCATCCCAATACAAAAAGGCCAACGATAATC
>JAVHYG010000145.1 GCA_031119195.1 Rickettsiella sp.
CTTCTATACTGTAGATAATTGCACAATCGTCCATTATATCCTAAAGTATCAAAAATATTTTGTCAGATATTGACGTTAAACTTTGTAAACTTTGACTTAAAAAACGCTTGTTTTAAAGATATAATTTTTAAGCTTCGTTTTGTTTTTCCCCTATATTTAAATATAGGTTATAATATAAATCAATTCTATCTTCCAGTAACTAGTTAATCTATGATTATTGATACCACTTTGCTATCTCGTATTCAATTTGGATTTACAGTAGGTTTCCATATTTTGTTTCCAACTCTCAATATTGGGCTAGCTGTTTTTTTATCTATCATGGAAGGAATGTGGCTAAAGACAACTAACACAATTTATTTAAAAATTTGTCAATTTTGGACCAAAATATTTGCTCTGACATTTGGTATGGGTGTGGTTTCAGGTATCGTGCTTGCTTATGAACTAGGTACTAATTTTGGACCTTTTATTCATACGGCAGGCGGTGTTATAGGTGCATTATTTGTTTATGAAGTATTAGCGGCGTTTTTTCTTGAGGCGGGTTTTTTAGGAGTGATGTTGTTTGGTTGGAATAAGGTAAGCCCTAAATTACATTATTCGGCGACACTATTGGTTACTCTCGGAACCATTTTTTCTGCTTTGGGAATTATGTCAGCCAATTCGTGGATGCAAACTCCTGCAGGATTTCACATAGAAGCGGGTCAATATGTCGTTGATAGTTGGTGGAATGTCATTTTTAATCCGAGTATGGCGCCACGTTTTCTTCATATGCTTCTAGCTTCTTTAGTTACAAGTTTCTTTGTTGTAGCAGGTGTGTCTGCATGGTATTTACAGAAACAACGGCATGTAATCATTGCAAAAAAATGTTTTTCAGTTGCTTTATTAGGGGCTGTCATCCTTACCCCAACGCAAATATTTTTAGGTGATTTAGTCGGTTTAAAAATTCATGAATATCAACCGCTTAAAACAGCAGCAATTGAGGGTAATTGGAAAACGCAAAAAGGGGCGCCTTTTGTTATTTTTGCAATACCTGATAGCAAAGAAGCGAAAAATCATTATGAATTGAGTATTCCCAAATTTGCTAGTCTCATTAATACACATCACTGGGATGGAACTTTGCTTGGTTTGGATAGCGTATCCCCTAAAAATAGGCCTGTTGTTGGTGCTACTTTCTGGATGTTTCGTATTATGTTAGCGATTGGTTTTTTATTTCTCTTAGTTGCTTTAATTGCGCTTTATTTGTATTTACGCGAACGATTATATACTTACCGAGGTTTTTATCGCTTGTGCGTAGCTATAGCGCCCTTAGGATTTTTGAGTACAATTGCAGGTTGGATAACCGCCGAGTCGGGGCGTCAACCTTGGGTTGTGTATGGTTTAATTCGAACCGCTGATGGTGCTTCGGTGGTTCCTTTACATCAAGTGGTTATATCTTTGGCTTTATTAGTTGTTGTTTATGGAATCATATTTACTTTTTATTTGTTTTATCTTTTTAAAGTCATACGCAAAGGACCAGACGATACCCCTCTCTCCAATGAGACAACAGCGGATATGATAATAGAAACTCCTTTTAAATATATGGCACCTGAGGTTAAATAGATGCTATTAATTCTAACATGGGCCACGATTATTTCTTTCATCATTATGATGTATGTATTGCTCGATGGATTTGATTTAGGAATTGGTATTTTATTTCCTTGGATTAAACACGGCCAGTATCGCGATATAATGATGAGTAGCGTTATTCCAGTTTGGGATGGAAATGAAACTTGGCTAGTTTTTGGCGCAGCTGCATTATA
Organism: Rickettsiella sp.; assembly: GCA_031119195.1. GTDB lineage: Bacteria > Pseudomonadota > Gammaproteobacteria > Diplorickettsiales > Diplorickettsiaceae > JAVHYG01. The sequence continues at coordinate 1,797 of JAVHYG010000145.1, forward strand.
TGCTGCTTTTCCATTGGCTTATGCTGCGCTGTTACCCACACTCTATATGCCAGTTATGATTTTGCTAGCCTCGTTGATATTTCGTGGTGTGGCTTTTGAATTTAGATTTAAAGCACAACGTAGCCAGTTCATTTGGGATTTTGCTTTTGCTTTAGGCTCAACGTTAGCGGCCTTTATTCAGGGGATTATTTTGGGTACCTTTGTAAAGGGATATGGTGAACATTTTCCCCTAACACATTCAGCATATCAATGGTTGACACCTTTTAGTATTTTTACTGGATTTGCTGTGGTTTGTGGATATGCACTGTTAGGAGCGACTTGGTTAATTGTAAAAACAGAAGGAGATTTACAAGCTCAACTTTATAAAGCGGCTAAATTTTTATTAGGATTGGTTGCTTTCTTTTTGGTAGCCGTGAGTATTTGGACACCATTTATTGAACCAAGAGTTATGGAACGTTGGTTTAGTCTACCTAATTTTTTCTATTTATCTCCGCTACCGTTTTTAACTATACTAATTGTGGCTTACAATTTTTATTGTTTATGTAAGCATAGAGAAAAAGCCCCATTTGTGTTGAGTATGGGATTGTTTATCTTTGCTTATATTGGGTTTTGTATCAGTGCATGGCCTTACATTATTCCGCATGTAGTGCCTGTTTGGGAAGCAGCTGCACCACCTTCTACTTTAAAGTTTATATTAGTAGGGACCGTGGTTCTATTGCCCATTTTATTGATTTACACCGTTTATTCTTACCGGGTTTTTCGTGGTAAAGTAAAAGAAGTGATTCATTATTAAGGTTGATAGCAGGAATAAAAATAAGTTTGTTTGCGAAAAATTTTTTTTATAATAATAAACGGAAGAGAGATTGAGCTTATAAAAAATTATTTTGAATACTATGAAATGTATTCTCTAGAGATATTTTAATAATAAGCCGAGATGGCTTCTCGAGGTACTTATGAAAAAACATACCCACCAATGGCTTTGGTTCATCGGTTTATATATTGCGGGTGTAGCGACTGTTGCAGGAGTTTCAACGTTATTGCGCTATTTGATTCCGCATTAGTTTTCTTTTCATCTACTGCCAAATAGACTTTTAAAATTTATTAGTTGCCGCAGGTAGCAGTAGGTTTTGTCGAACGAATATAATCTTCGACTATAACAACTTTAGCTTGAACGGTATCTTTAAAGAAGTGATTTATTCTATCTTTTTCAGAATAGATTGGGTTTGGAATCCATTCGGCAATGAAATTTAATATTTTATCTAAAAGACTGAGTTGTTTTGTAGTAAGGGGGTTATTTGCTTTAAACGCTTTAATTTCTTTTATACTTTCAGTTTGAAATTCTTTAAAAGATAGCGATTGGGAAAAATATTGATCTTTTAGGCAAATTAGTTTTTTTTTCAATTCTATTCCAAGAGATGATATTTTCTGATTATCAGAAATACTTTCTATTTGAAAAGATAATTGAAAAGAATGGAATTCGTTGTTGTTGAAATGTATTAAATTTTCAACTGAAATAAATTTTTTTGCTATAGACTCACTGAGCAGTCTAACTTTTAATTTATCAAAAAAATTATTTATTTTCGTTTCGTTATTCATATTTTCAGCTAGTTCAAGCGTTTCAACTTTCAAATTTTTGAGTATTTCTACCACATTTTTAGCAATTATGACCTTGTTATTTTTTTCTAAGATTTTATTGATTGCTTTATCTACAGTTAGGTTTGGTTCTTTTTTCTGAAGCTTAGATAATTTAACAGGTAGTCCTTTGTTTGGATCAGTGACAGTTAAAAAAAACTTACTTAATGTTTCTTTTTTTATGATTGCTTTGTTAGAGTTTGAATTATTTTTGAGAAAAATCTCGAAATCGTCAGAGTTTTTAGAAGAAGTTGTGAATTTGATATCACGTAATGCAGCATTTAACAC
>JAVHYG010000146.1 GCA_031119195.1 Rickettsiella sp.
CTTTTTTCATGTAAAAAGTATTCTCCTGGCTTACAATTCCCTCGGAAATAACTCCATTCTTCACAATAGCTATGATTAGGAAATAAACAAATTCCTGATAAATTCCCTGTCACACTAAGTGTCCCACCATGCTTGATACAATATACCGAAGCGGGATTTGGTAGTGCATAAGAAGGCCCAACAATAAACAAAACTAGAATTAAGAATCGTTTCATGGTAAACCATTTCCATCATTTTAAATGTTTAAAAATAGAATTTTAGCAGAAATAAATGTTAAAATCTGAATTTATTTCTATGGAAACAAGTCAAATTATCATAAGGCCTTTACGGCGCTCGGCCGAATACTATAGTGTATGTCAAGCCATGAGCTCATTCACCAATACTCGTTCTTCTGAAACGCCCGACGAAATTTGGTTGATTGAACACGATCCAGTCTATACCTTAGGGCAAGCTGCTAAACTGGAACATATTCTCAATCCAGGTGATATTCCGATCATAAAAACAGATAGAGGGGGACAAATTACCTATCATGGCCCTGGTCAACTCGTTGTTTATCCTTTACTTAATCTTCGTCGCTTAAATTTAAATGTACGTGCACTTATTACCCTACTCGAAGATGCAATTATTGGCTTTCTCGCAACTTATGGCATTCAGGCCCAAGCAAGAAAAGAAGCACCAGGCGTTTATGTGAATAATGCTAAAATAGCATCGATTGGATTACGTATTCGCCGTGGGTTTTGCTATCACGGTATTGCCTTTAATGTTGCAATGGATCTAAAACCATTCTCAGGAATTAATCCCTGTGGATTCAGTCAATTAGCCATTACACAACTTTCTGACTTAGGTGGTCCAAAGGATTTAGAAATGGTAGCTAATACTTTTAGTGAACAATTAAAAAAAAATATCGTCGCAAAAAAATAGATAAAACAACAATTCTTTTCTCTTATTTAAAAATCGAGTATTTTGTTTTAGTTCAAGCTAGATTGTTTTACAAGCGGTGTATATACGTATAGTAAAAGAGCATTGTAAAATCAATCTAACGGGGAAATCAAACAAAAGATAATGATTCACTACAGACATGAAACTAAGCCAACGCAATCAATTATAAACATAAAATACTCTATGTTAGAATTAATGCTTTATTATAAAAGCTTATAAACACATGGAAACCCTCAACCCTAGACAAAAACAACGCGGCGCTGCAAAAATGGCCCGTATTCCAATAAAAATTGAGGCATCTGAGCCCCTACGCAAACCCGAATGGATCCGGATTAAACTCCCCACAACCCCTGCAGTCGATCAACTTAAAAACATGTTAAGGAAAAATCGTCTCTACACTGTTTGTGAAGAAGCCTCCTGCCCAAATTTAAGTGAATGCTTTACCCATGGTACAGCCACTTTCATGATTATGGGCGATAAATGTACTCGACGGTGTGCATTCTGTGACGTAGGTCATGGTAGGCCTGATCCACTTGACCCTGACGAACCTGGAAATCTTGCTAAAACAGTAAAACAAATGGGTCTGCGCTATGTTGTTATCACCTCGGTTGATCGAGATGATTTGAGAGATGGTGGTGCTAGTCACTTCACAGCGTGTCTACGAGCCTTAAGAGATGCTTGCCCCTCACTAACTATAGAGGTACTAGTCCCTGATTTTAGAGGACGCATGGAAGTCGCTTTAAACGCTATTGCCCCCTCTTTACCAGATGTGTTTAACCATAATATAGAAACAATTCCGAGGCTATATAAACAAGCCCGCCCTGGATCAGACTATAATTGGTCACTGACTTTATTATTAGAATTTAAAAAACGCTTTCCGGGCATACCCACTAAATCGGGTATTATGTTAGGTTTGGGCGAAACCCTAGAAGAGGCCAAGGAAGTTATGCAAGATTTACGAAAACATGAAGTTGATATGATCACTTTGGGACAATATCTTGCTCCTAGTCGTCATCATTTCCCTATAGCACGTTACGTTACTCCTCAAGAATTTAAAGATCTTGGAGAACTGGCAAAAAAAATGGGATTCACACGGATTGCTAGTGGGCCATTAGTGCGATCTTCATACCACGCTGATAAGCAAGCGGCGGGAGAAAACGTGGCTTAATGACTCTTCTCGATCTCAAACCTTTTTTTGATTGGCTACAAATTCATACTTTTCTAGCTGGCGTAATCACTTATCTGATTGCATTTTCTGAATGTCTGATGTTTTTGGGTCTTTTAATTCCAGGCACGGTCTTTATGACAGCAATAGGTACCCTAATTGGTATTGGTATTTTACCATTTATAAGTATCACTTTATGGGCTATTGCTGGAGCTATTACAGGCGATGTATTAAGTTTTTGGATAGGTCGGCATTATCATCGTTATACCGCTACTGTCTGGCCATTTCGTCGTTATCCTAACTTATTGAAAAAAGGTGAAACTTTTTTCAATAAGCATGGTGGAAAAAGTATTTTTGTTGGGCGTTTTATAGGTCCAATTCGAGCGGTGTTGCCCTTTATTGCTGGTATGGTGCACATGCCTTATCGTCAATTTCTGATCGCAGACATCATTTCTGCTTTCGCATGGGCACCTATTTACATGTTGCCTGGCATACTCCTAGGTCAAGCATCTCAACAATTACCACCCGAAGTTGCATCCAAACTCATTCTATTTGTAGTCTTACTATTATTATTTTTTTGGGTAGTGTATTTCCTGATTAAATCCTGTTATGCATGGTTTAGCCGCTTACTTGATAAACAGGTTGCCTATTTATGGCGATTCACACGTAATCATCCACGCCTAGGAGTGCTTTCTTCATTTTTAATGGATCCTAATGCGCCTCAATCTCATACCCAATTGACACTCGCATTACTTTGTATTTTTTCCTTTATTGGATTTTTATTGCTTGCTTTTAGCGTTTCGCATCATGGAATAGCCACCTATTTTAATGAGCCTGTTTATTATTTAATGAGGAGTCTTCGTCAACCCACATTGGATAAATTTTTTGTTACAATGACAGAGCTTAGTCCTAGAATATTATTTGGTTTCTGGACTATTATTTTGGCAATCTTGATAATCAAACGAAATTTTTGGACGGCCTTACATTGGGGCCTCCTTGGATGCTTAAGTTTTGGATTAGGGGAAATTTCAAAAGATGTTATGCATATCCCTCGTCCTATTGGTTTGATACAAACACCTTCAGGGGCATCATTTCCTAGTGGACATACGGCAAGTGCTGTTTCAATATTAGGTTTTTTTGCCATATTAATCACACTAAAAAATCCTAAAAAATTGCAGCGGATTTTGATTTATAGTTTAGTCACCATTGTCGTTATTTTAATCTCAATTTCTCGCGTTTATTTGACAGCTCATTGGTTAAGTGATGTCTTAGGTGGAATTTTACTTGGTATCAGTATTATTACCGGCCTAACACTTTCTTATCGACGAAAAAAACAGAATAATCCACTTTCAACTGCAAAGCTTGGTACAATTGGTTTAGTAACTTTATTCGTTTTATGGGGAACTAATCTCTTTTATGAATATCCCCAACAATTACAAAACTACCAACTTTATACGCCACAAATTCAAACACTTGATATGAAAAACTGGTGGGAACAGGCTAAACAACAAAAACCTGTTTATCGTATGAATCGTTTCGGTCAAGCTGTGGAAATTTTAAATATACAATGGGCTGATAAACTTTCAGCTATTCAATATAACTT
>JAVHYG010000147.1 GCA_031119195.1 Rickettsiella sp.
CGCACGCTTATTAGGTACTTTAAGTAATCAAGGGAAAAAAGTTTTACTTGCATTTAATACGCTGACCTTACCGAAATTGCCACAGAGTATTTCTATTAATACAGTTGCTATCGATGAGAATACAGCGCGTACTGCTTTATCAAGTTATACTAATAACCATTATTGGTTGCGTTATGGCACCTTATTTGCTTCTGCTTTTATACAAGGTTATGGACAATCTTTTTTAAATACTGGATCACCTTATGCGGGCTCAATTATTATTGGACCAACTCCTGTAGTTCCTCCACTTAGTCCTAAAGCCAGAGTATTTGTTGGTCTAGGACAAGTCGGATTGCAATATGCATCGGTTTTAGGAAGTATTTTTAGTACACCCCCTACCGTTCATGTTTATTCAGGCACGCCAATGGGTATTTTATTTCTTGCGGATTTACCGGCATTACCTGAAACGAATAAATAATTTAAAATGTTTTATAGTATGAGGCTATGATGGATAAAAAAAATTATAATCTGAATGAAGATGACGAATACCAGTTTCAAGAACTTAAATCGAGTACAAATTTTTCAGAAGCAAATTCTGCTTCAACAGGAGGGGAATCCCCCGCTATTTTGGAACGAATAAAACGCCAACATATCTTTCTTGGTTTTATTTTTATTTTTCTTATTTTTGGTGCCTATAAGTTACTTAATAGCTTTTTTCACGTTATTATCAGTAAAGAACAAGCGATGGAAAAAATTCAAAAAACAGTTCCGAAAATAGATAATAACTCTACAAATAATGTGAACGTTAAGCCAGATTTGACTATGGGTCGTTTAGATCGTTTAGAACAAGGACAATTACGAGTTCAGTCAGAACTGCAGTCATTGGATTCGCAATTATCGGGTATACAAACGACACTTACTAACTTAAGTACTCAACTGACACAAATAAATGATGATGTTCAAAGTCTTCATGCTTCGCAGGAAACGTTAATAAAGAATCAAACAAAACCTGTAAAAACAATAACGCTTAAGAAAAAAGAAGTGCCTAAACCTATTTATTTTGTTCGCGCTATTATTCCTGGTCGGGTTTGGTTGACAACGCAAGATGGTTCAACACTCACTTTAGGGGTAGGTGACAAATTAGCTGGATATGGACTTGTTGATGCTATTAATCCTGACCAAGGAACGGTTATATTAAATTCTGGTGCTGTTATTGGTTATAGTCCGAATGATAGATAATAATAATAGGTGCAGAAGCTTAACTTATGCTTCTCGGCATTGTTTAAGGACAAAGTCACAATTTTTTTTCCGGAAGCTGCCACCCGGAGTATAGTTTTTATGAAACTAAAATTGCTTAGAAACTTTAGTCTGTTTATCGTTTGTTTTTTTCTCGGTGGATGTTCTAACGTGCATTTCCCTCGATTGGAACAAATGTTGGTACACATGTCGAATGAATTTCCTGATATTTATCATTTAATAACTGCATCCGCTTATGTGATGGGTATCGCCTTTATTTTTCGTGGGGTCTATCAGCTTAAAGTATATGGTGATTTACGTACAATGATGTCTGTGCAAACGAATTTTAAAGCAACTATGATGGTATTTTTTGCAGGAGCTGCGCTTTTATATGCGCCTACTGCATTTAAAAGTATGATGTTAACTACATTTGCAACGACAAGTGTTACTGATCCGATGAGCTATCATCCATCGAAAGGCCTGTGGAATCCTATTGCTTCACAAGCCGTTTTGCGCTTCATTCAATTAATCGGTACTATTTCTTTTATTCGTGGATGGGTTTATCTTACGCATACATCTAATCCTAACGGACGAAGTTCTTTTGGAAAAGCAGTGACGCATATAATCGCAGGCTTATTAGCTATTAATATTGAAGGAACACGAGAAATGCTACAAGCAAGTTTTGGTATTTATTAAGGTTTTTAAATCATTATGTAGGTATCATTGATTTTACTATTTGGAGAGCTAACATGAAAAATAATCACTTCATAAAGAAGGTAAGTAGTCATTTGTTAACTTGGCAAACTAAACTAGCCATGATTACAATTTCATTTCTTTATACTGGAATGGCTAGTGCAGACGATAAAGCAACGTTAGGTTCTGTAGCAAGTACGCTTACCGGTTCTTTTGCTAATTTAGCTAAGTTGATTACTGCAGGCGCTTATATGGCGGGTATCGGTTTTGCCATGGCGTCGATGTTGAAATTTAAGGCACACAAAGATAATCCTACACAAATTCCTATAGGCACACCGGTTGCACTTTTATTTATTGGAGCGGCATTAATATTTTTACCCAATATTTTTGGTATTGCTGGAAACACTATTTTTGGCGGCACAGGTGGTGCAGGTGGTGTATACGGGGTTACTGGTTTATCTGGAGCACCCTAAGCTAGGTAATAACTTTTACTCAAATAGGGTTTTTACCGTGTGTAAAAATCCTATTTATTGAAAAAAGCTTATGTTATGAGATAAGTTTCGATTTTAAGGTTACTGTATTTTCATGAAAGAAAAGAAAAATGATTACAGAGCAAGATTTTTTAAAATTCAACGGACCTTGTTTGCGTTTATCATTGCCTTAATTACAGGAAGCTATGCAGCAATCACTTACGCAGAGGTGAAAACTTTAGGCCAAATGGCTTTGACGATAACTTATTCGTTTTATGGTTTGTCTAAGTTAATAACCGCAGGCGCTTATATGGCAGGCATGGGCTTTGTAATGGCATCGATGCTCAAGTTTAAAGCCCATAAAGATAACCCGACTCAAATTCCTATTGGTACGCCTATTGCGCTTTTATTTGTAGGGTCCGCGCTTATTTTTTTACCGCATATTTTTATTATTGCGGGCGAAACTGTATTTGGCGATACCAATGGTGCGGCGGGTATTTATGGTACAACTGGTTTATCTATTAATTAAAAGAAAAACGTGTATCCACTTAAATTAAATGTGAATCCCGAAGGCTGGCGCCTTTTCATGCGCCGCAAGTTAGATCAGCGTTTTGCTGAGTTTAGTCAAAAAATCTTTCGACGAGATCAGTGTGTCTGTCAATTTTGTGGATTAACTTCTGAAATACACCATGAGATTATTAATCTCGATCAAAATTATTTTAATAATATTGCTGCAAATTTGGTAACTGCGTGTAATTTTTGTGCACAGTGTTTTTTTCTAGAATCTGTCGGCACAAATGGGTATGGCGGTGGTGTATTAATTTATTTGCCTGAAATACCTCAAAATTATTTGAATGGACTCTGCCATACTTTATTTTCTGCAATAAATAATAATACGGAATATAAAGAGTCGGCCCAAAATGCCTATAGGCATCTTAAATTACGTTCGCAAATTATTGAAGACGAGTGGGGTGAAACAATGCATGAACCCGCTCTTTTTGGACAGTTATTAGTAGAATCAGATGATAAAGCAATTCTTTCCAAAAAGATTTTTTCAACGGTTCGTTTGCTTCCTTCTCGTGCGGGTTTTAAAGAGGAACATAAAAATGGTATGGATGCCTCTTCCTTGCAACCTTAAGGTAAGGTTATGGCTAATTTTTTTAATTCATTTCTGGAAGGGATTGATACCTTTCTTGCTTGGCTTAGTACTTAGCTTAAACAAACAACCGAATCTTATTGAGATTTAGAAACAGCAGATAGTCCTACGGTTTTAGTTGCGCACGATCGT
>JAVHYG010000015.1:0-9331 GCA_031119195.1 Rickettsiella sp.
TACTTAAGATAAGTTTACGTGATTAATTTGCCTACTTATTTGGGGGAGAGCCAAATTGTCATATATCGATATATGAGCTATTCTATCGTTAATGATTAAGAGTTTTTCGAGTAAAGTAGCAAAAGATACATATAATGGAACAAATAGCCGCTATTCCCGCTCTTTACCAACGAACTTCATAACAAAGCATATCGTCTGCTTGACCAAATAAATGCTATTAGCTTAATCGAAACCTTTAAGATACCCCCGAGTAATCATTTAGAGAAGTTAAGGGGAAATTTCAAGGAATTTTGGAGTATTAGAATTAATAAGCAATGGCGAATCATATTCAAATGAAATAATGGTAATGCGGAAGAAGTAGATATTATTGATTATCATTAGGAGATTTTATGTTACCCACCAATAGAAAACCAACCCATCCTGGAGAAATGTTGCTAAAAGAATTTTTGAGCCTTTAGGATTAAGTCAAAAGTCTTTCAGTAATCATATAGGTTGGACTTATACACGTCTAAATGAAATTATTAACAAACGTAGAGGGATCACTGCTGATTCTGCACTAACACTTGCAGAAGCATTTCAAACTGAACCGGAGTTTTGGTTAAATTTACAATCGAATTGGGATTTATGGCATAGCCAAAAAAAGCATCGTAAAGTTAAACCATTAAATTTAATTAGTAAAGCTACTCAGACAAAAAGGCTTATATCTTTCAAAGAAAGATAACATCATGCTTCTTTATATGTCTAGCTTTTTCTTTCCCCAAGCAGGAATTACATCTTTCTTTAATATACGCTCGTCTTCTTTCCAAGAGTGCTTACGTTTTTTAACGGTCATTTTAATTTCTCTTAGCTTAGTTTTTTCAAGCACTTAAGATAAGTGTATAATTTTAAGTTGCCCACTCTTTTGGGGGAGGACCAAAAAAAAACCCGCATTGAGCGGGTTTTGAGTATTTTAAAGATTTCGATTTTAAGCAGCTTCAGCAACGTTAATTGTACGTTGGCCAGGTTGCCAGTTACAAGGGCAAAGTCCACCGTCTTGTAAAGCATGTAATATACGTAGCACTTCCCCAGGATTACGGCCTACACTTAAATCCGTTACCATATTAAAGCGAATTACACCCTCAGGGTCAATGATGAAAGTAGCACGTTGTGCAACGCCAGCTTCATTGTCTAAGATCCCTAAGTTAGTGCATAATTCACGTTTAATATCACTCAACATAGGAAACGAGAGATCTCGTAAATCCTCATTATATTGTCGCCAAGCACGATGGACGAATTCGCTATCTGTGCTACCACCTAATAATACAGCATTACTTTCTTTAAATTTATCATTTAACTTATTAAACGCAACAATTTCAGTAGGACAAACAAAGGTAAAGTCTTTGGGCCAAAAAAATAGCACTAACCATTTGCCGGGGTAAGAGCCCTGATTAATCTCTGTAAAAGCCTTAGTGATATCTGTATCTACTGTTGCTTGAAGCTTAAAGTCCGGTAATTTATCCCCTACTTTTAACATAGTCATGGTTATTTTCCTCTTAGTAAAAAATCTTTACAGTTTATAAGGTTTATAAACTTCTTTATAAATCATTAAAAATGATAACTTAGGCTTAGGGTGTGTTGGCTATTATGCAAGGATGAGAGAAAAACAACTCTTTTTAGCCACTATTATGCAATTGGCAACATCCCCATAATAAACACTATAATTCGTAATGCCCCGGCATTATAACAGCCTTACTTTCATTAAAGAAATGAATTTTCTCTATGCTCTTGAAGTTTTTTATATTCAGAAAATAGCAAAGGAAATATACGCATAAAGTTTTGTTTAGGAAAAGCAGGTAATAAAGCCTCTAAATCCTCAAGTGAAGTCACTAATAAAGATAAGGAATCATTTTCTTTATCTATTCTGTCTTGAATTTCTCCTGCATTATCATTGATATCATCTTGAAATTGATAGCAAATTCCTATTGAATCACCTAGATGACCTAATACAACAAGGGCCTCTGGGGAAACATTGTTAACAATACCTGTCAATTCTAAAGACGCACGGAATAGTGCCCCTGTTTTTAAGACATTAATCGTTTCAAGTGTTACTCGATTCAAAGGGCGAAGTAACTTGCTAAACTCCATAGCCTGTCCTCCTACCATCCCACTACGGCCCACTGCCTTTGTTAATATCTTTAACATTGCTACTATGTGTGATGGACTTAAAGGAACTTTCAACAATATTTCAAAAGCAAGTGCTTGCAATGCATCGCCGGCTAACAACGCAATTGCCTCCCCAAATACCTTATGACAACTAGGCTTGCCTCTGCGCCAATCATCATTGTCCATAATAGGCAGATCGTCGTGGATTAAAGAATAGGCATGGATTAACTCTATTGAACAAGCCGCATGATCTAATTTTTCTAAACAAAAACCACCTAGAGCTTCGCTCATAAAATACATTAATATCGGTCTTAAGCGCTTCCCTCCTTCCAAAACTGAATAACGCATACATTCATAGAGAGTTTCAGAGGGCCCTGATACCTTCAGGCAAGCCGCTAAAAAGTGGTTGATGCGTTGTTGATATTCTAAAAACTGTGTTTCTCTAATCACTAAGCAAGTTCTTCATTGACTTCGAAAGGCATGAGAATATCTTTATCATCTTTGTTAAGCAAGATCTGCACATGCTGCTGCGCATTTTTTAAGGTAAGTTGACAATCTTTGATCAAATTGATCGCTTTACCAAATTGCTCAAGCGAAACTTCCAATGTAGCATTTCCTTGCTCCATTTGTTCAACTATTTTTTCTAACTCAATCAAACCTTTTTCAAAGTCAAATGCTGTTTTTTTCGTCTTAGACATAAAAATAACACCTTATTATCACTTTAAGAATTATGAGAGTCACATAACGTGATGTCAAATAATATAAATGTTGTTACTATCTACTACTCGTTTACTTACAAGGAAGATAAATGTGGCTTAAAAAAGTTCTTGTTTATTTAGGTTTATTATTATCTCCTCATTTAAGCCTAGCAGAAAACGTTCATGAATATCATTTAAAAAATGGACTCAAATTGTTGGTAAAAGAAGATCATCGTGCTCCCGTTGTCATTTCAGAAATATGGTACAAGGTTGGTGGTAGCTATGAACCGAATGGAATAACAGGCATTTCACATGCTTTAGAACATATGATGTTTCGTGGAACCCAAAAATATGGGCCTAACAGACTTGAGCAAATAGTTGCAGCGAACGGAGGTCAACAAAACGCTTTTACAGATAACGATTTCACAGCGTATTATCAAGAATTTTCTGTCGATAAACTGTCTATTAGTTTTAATTTGGAAGCAGATAGAATGCGAAATTTATTATTGCGTCAAGGAGATTTTGCTAAAGAAATTCAAGTTGTTATGGAAGAACGTCGTATGCGAGTTGATGATAATCCACAAGCAACATTATTAGAACGTTTTAATGCAGCCGCCTTTGTTGAAAGTCCTTACCATCATCCCGTTATAGGATGGAAAAATGATTTAAAAAACATGACGGTTACCGATGTACGAGCTTGGTATAAAAACTGGTACGCTCCCAACAATGCAATTGTCGTTGTTGTAGGGGATGTCAAACCAAATGAAGTCTACCAATTAGCACGGAAATATTTCGACCCTATACAGCCAATACCACTGCCGGCAATAAAACCGACCGGTAATATTCAGCCATTAGGACAGCACCGTCTCACACTGCATATCCCTGCACAATTAACTTGGCTTGTCATGGCTTATCCAGTACCTGTTATTAAAACTGATTTCAAAAGCTCAGATCCTTATGTATTAGATTTGATTGCTACTTTACTATCGAGTGGAAATAGTGGTCAACTCGCTAAAAATTTAATCCGAGGAAAACAAATAGCGGCAGAAGCCGATGCATCTTATAATCCTTTTAGCCGCTTAAATAATTTATTTATACTAGATGCAATCCCTACTCCTGGCCATACGTTAACTGAACTGGAAACAAGTTTACTTAAACAAATCAAACTATTACAAACCCATATTGTTAGTACTGAAGAATTAAAACGCGCTAAAGCACAAATAGCAGCTAATAAAATTTATCAAGAAGATTCAATTACCCAACAAGCTTACGAATTAGGTAGTTTAGCCGCTGTCGATCTACCTTGGCAATTAGAAAAAGATTATCTCAAACATATCAATGCCGTAACGCCTAAGCAAATACAAAACGTTGCAAATAAATATTTACAATCGCAGTATTTAACCATAGCTCATTTACACCCTTTGTCATGGCAATCATCTCATACAACGACCCAAGGACCTTTACATGTTCGCTAAACGTTATGCATCGTTATTTTTTTTAATTCTAGGCTTTGCGGTTAACACAACTAACGCGGCTACAACTAACTTTAAACCGATATTACCCATTGAACATTGGACTAGCAACAATGGCATTCCTGTTTATTTTGTCTCCAAATCACAAATACCTATGGTTGATGTCAGCATCATATTTCGCGCAGGTAGCGCTTATGATGGTTCTTCGCCCGGAATTGCCCAATTTACTGCACAAATGTTGGAACAGGGAACTACCCACTTAAATGTAAATCAAATCGCAAATCGCTTGGAATCTGTGGGTGCTCATTATAATACAGCGCTCAATCAAGATATGACTACACTACATTTACGTTCACTGAGTGAACCACAATTTTTTAATCCTGCTTTTAATACATTTAAAGACATGGTGAGCCATGCAAATTTTCCACCCGATGCAATTCATCGACTTAAAAAACAAACGAAAACTGCTCTGCAACAAGAAGCACAATCACCTATAGCAATTGCAGGTAAAGCATTTTACCAAAAATTATATGGTAAACATCCCTATGCATCACCTTTATTAGGGACAAATCAAAGTATAGACTCCATCACAAGGGCAAAATTATTAGCCTTTTATTACCAATATTACGTCGCTAAAAATGCCGTCATTACTATTGTGGGAAATATAACACGAGCTAAAGCAGCTACCCTTGCTGAGCAACTCGCAACAGCACTCCCCTTAGGGGAAAAGGCTACTTTATTAACATCTATGCCATCCCAAGCAACTAATTTATATAAAATTTCTTATCCTTCTCAACAAGCAACTATTTTATTAGGACAAATTGGCATCACATTGAAAGATCCAGATTATTATCCTCTCATACTAGGCAATCAAATATTGGGCGGCGGGATATTAACGTCTAAACTTTTTACGGAAATAAGGAATAAACGTGGGCTCTGCTATGGAATCAGCAGTTACTTTAATACTTTAGAAAAAAGAGGTCCATTTATTGTCAGTTTACAAACTCGTCAAAAACAAGCCTCCTTAGCACTAGCAGAAACCCAAACTACATTGAAAAATTTCGTCATAACGGGACCTAAGGAAAAAGAATTGCAGGCTGCTAAGCAAGCATTGATTGGAAGTTTTCCGCTTTCGTTTGCAAATAATGCAGCTATTTTAGCAACTTTAGAAAAAATAGGCTTCTATGAGCTACCTTTAAGCTATTTAGACGATTACAAAGAAATGCTTGACAAGGTAAGCATAGAGCAAGTTCAGCGCGCATGGCAAAAACATATTAAGCCAGGAAAATTACTTACAGTAATAGTAGGTAAAAATTAGTTTAAAGTAAATCCATAATAAACCAAGTTAGGTACGCAATTTTCTTCATTTGATACGCTTATATTAGAAGGTAAGCAATAAAAGTTTGATGAGCTATAAACATAATTTCTCTCAAAAGGGAATTGAGGTGAAAATTCTAAGCCTTGCATATCACTAGGATTAATACGACTCATATAAAAATTCAACATATCTGGGCCGATCAATTGTGTTAATTTATTTTTAATTTGCTGTTTGTTTTCCAATGTTTGTTTAACAACCGCCTGCAGGTAATTAACTTCACTAAGCTTTTTATTAAATTCTGATAATAGCTCTACTTCTTGTTCAACCGCTTCTAACGAATGTGCTTGAAATATTTTAGCAACGAATTTTCTATTTAGCTTTGCAAGATTTTTTTGTTCAAAATCTAATTTTTCTCTAGTTTTTGTATATTTGTCAACAAGTGTTAAATAAGCCGTTAACAGAGGATTAAATTCTGGCAATTGAGAGGCATAAAAAAAATCCGTTTGAAGATTAGGAGCTTCTGCAGAAGCCATACAAATAGATCGATATTTCTTAGCAGATTCATATAAGAAATCGATACAAGCCCCAATTCTAGCCAAAACATTATCGAACCAGTATGCAGAGTGAAGCATATAGTCTTTGATAACTTGCCAACCATCCGACTTTTGAGCGCAAGTGTTTATGATAAGTTGCTGTTCTTTAAATTCCACATATTTATCAGTTAATTCCTCTTTATAAAAGTGCAAAATTTTTAAAAATGAAGAGGCAGTACGATTTAAAATTTCTAGGGAACATTCCTCAATGATATTAAAAATATTCAATAAATCAGCATCTCTCTTAAGTTTCCAAGCGTCATTATTAATATTCCAATCATTAAATTTATTTAATTCTAACAACATATTTTTCTCTAAAAGATAATTTTGAGAAACTGGCGATTTATTGTTTGTTTTATTTACATTTTTCTTGAGGTTTTGAGAATGCGTAGGTACACCAAGCTTATTTTTAGTTACGTGTATAGAATTGTTATAAACACAACGGGGCTGTTGCTTGATGCAAGCAACTATTTTTTCATATGCTTCATTTTGCGCAATAACCTTATAAAAATTTATAAATTCTTTAGTATCACTGCTTCGTATTTCTTGTAGTAATCTCTCTAAAAAATAAATTTGTTTTTTTAAAAAAAAGTATTTATTTGTAAAAATTTTTTCTAATTCTTTAAATTGTGACCTGTTTTTAAAAAAAATGGAGGAAGTCATTGCGGCGTCTAGCGAATCAAATCTATCCAGTACATCTGCCATTCTATTATTGTTTACTTCACATTTTTTTGTAATAGCACTTGCCATCTCAATAATAGACTCAATACTTAAAAGGCAGTTAGCGACACTTTCCTTAAATAAGCAAAACCTTTTATTTTTCTCAATTTTTTCTCCTAACACTGCTGAATGTTCCTCTATAAACGCATGAATAGTTTTCAAAATATATATTAGGTTTGAATTTATTTTTGAAACTCTATCAGTTTTATGAAATTTAAATAACGCCTCAGCAATAAGATTAATTGAAGAACGAATTTGACCTATTCCAGAAAAAAATCTCTCATTTGTTCCTTTATTTTTTTTATGTTTATTTGACTGGCCTTCTGGATTCTCTATAAACTGTAAACTACTAATCAAATGCTTGGATAGACTTGTCATGGGGTCAAAAATAGCCTCAACGCTCTCCACTATTTTTATAAATGAGTTAAATTCAACACTTGCTGTTGCAGCTGTTTTGTTTTCTTTTATCGCACTTAACTTAGTCTTTATAGTAGGTAAAAAAAATTTTTCAATCGATTCTTTTTTTGATTTTAGTTTTTCTTTAAAATCTTTTAAATAATCCATTAATTTTCCTAAATTATTTTCATTTGAATTTAAAAATTCAGCGAATTGTGTAAATTCTATGTTGATATGTAAATCTTTTAATAAAAATTCATGGCTGACTTTTAGATTTGAATCTTGAAATTCTTTAGTTGTCAAAATAAGATCTTCTACAGGACTCAAAAGTAATGTTAGCTCATCTAATAAAGTTTTTTTATCTACCAAAAAGCTGCTTTCATTAGAATATTTTTTTTTAAAAAAAATATCTTCGTTACTTTTAAAAATCTTTTCTCTATTATCAATAACTTTTAATGTAGTTAGCAAGAAAATATTTAATGCGCATAGTTTTGAATAATTTAGTTTTTTTTCTAACTGTTCTAGACTCACGATAAAATCCATATAAAGAAATGTACTTAATGAAAAGTAAGCTAACGTAACAAAATCTTTAATGGTAAGTTGGGCTAATGAAGGAATATTTTTTATACCTTCAATAGGAAAAAAACTAATCAGCGTTTTTATAATATTGTATAAACTATCCCGAGTATTTTCTATGTAAATAGTACAGAAAAAATAATTCATCACCTCACTATTAGTCTTTATATTTCTTAGATCTATTTTATTGAGCTTTATTAAAGAATAATCTAAACCAGTTTTAACTTTAAAAACTGATAATAATTCATCTTTTTTTTCTGGTTTTAATATACAGTCTAATATTGCAATATACCGTAAAGAATTCTTATTACTAAATAAATCATTTAAAGAATCTCTAATAAAAAGTAATTTTTTATAGGTTTCCTTAAATAAAATAAGATGCTTATCAATATCATCTTTATTAATAGAAATTTTTTCTTCCAAACCAAGCTCTATTCCCTCTTCTAAATTAGAAAATTTTTCTTGCAATGAAATAACATTTTTTAAAATATTTTCATCCGTTGGCAAGCTTAGAATAGTTGTATGGAAGTGTATAAATTGCTTAAGTTTGACAAAACTTGTCGTTACTGGTTGGGAAGCCATAAACCTAAATAAGATAATATGTAAAAAAAAAGTAATCGATCCTACTAGGATATACTTCTCACTAGGAAGTGAACAATCATAGAAATATTTTTTAAAAAATGTCTCTAAATTTTTTAAATTAAAACTATCTTTTTTAATAGAGAGAAGGTAATCTATAAAAGAATCATGTATTTTTTCAGAGAAAACTAAGAACTTACAAAAAAAACCTGCCTTTGATTTCTCAAAACTTTCAAAAAAATTGTTACTGGATTTATCAAAATTAGGTTTATACGTATCGTACTTTAATGTACTCAGCTCATTTTTTAAATATACATCAATGTTGCTTAATCTAACTAACATTTCCTCTTGTTCTTTTAGAGTATGCAGTTTTTTTGAAATAAAAGGACTACTATTATCGATGCAATCAAACAGCTCCATATTGAAATTATAGAAATTAGAGATAAATTCAAAAAATAAAATGCACTCTTTCGAAATAACCTGAATATAAGCAATGTCAAAGATAACTTGTTCCAAATAAACCTTTTTTTCAAGACATTGCTTTTTTTTTGCAACTAATTTTCCATGTTGAATTTTATCTGTTACCTTAGATAATAATTGAACAGCTAAATTATATTGGCTATTTAAACTAGCCATTTCTTTTTCTTTATCTTTTTTGTCTTGACTTAAAGAATAATAAGAGAAATGTTTGCAATCTACAGTGACACTATCACTTTTTAAACTTGTAATTTTTTCACTATCTATTAATTTTTTAGGCATATCCAGCTTCCGTAAAAAATTCGTACTGAGTATATACACCCATAAAAAATTTTTCACGCATGGATAAAAAAGTTAGAT
>JAVHYG010000015.1:9341-18005 GCA_031119195.1 Rickettsiella sp.
CTTATTTATAAAAAATAAATGATTATTAAATAGGACGTGGTAACATGGCACATCAACTCACCTTTAATTCAGTCATTTAAGAAAATAAAATGGCTGCTCTTTTGTCACCATTGGAGTCATTTCTGAATTCGAAAAAACCCAAAGTAAAAACTGTTTTCAACGGTGCAAATTTACAGTTAGATAGAATGGATTAATTCGCCCTGTTTTTCTTTTAGTTTACTAAACACTTTTTTTGCCGCGTTAAATGTTAAATCAAGCTCCTCTTCGCCATGCAGACTAGACACAAATCCAGATTCAAAGCGTGAAGGTGCAAAATAAATTCCTTGTTCTAACATTCTACGAAAAAAACTATTGAATAAAGATGAATTACACTCAACAACTTGCTGATAGTGATAAATTTCAGTTTCTTCGGTAAAGAAAAGTCCAAACAATCCACCGAGATAATTTGCCTGTAACGAGATGCCCGCTTCTTTAGCAAGATTGCATAATCCATTGACTAATTTACCTGTCGTTACACTCAAAGCATTGTAAAATTCTTCCGCACTAACGGCTTCCAATGCGGTTAAGCCAGCCGCCACTGATATTGGATTACCCGATAACGTCCCTGCTTGGTATACAGGCCCTGTGGGTGAAAGATAATCCATAACGTCACGCCGTCCACCTAAAGCACCGATGGGTAACCCTCCCCCAATGATCTTTCCCAAGGTTGTTAAATCAGGTTTTACTTTATAGTGTCCCTGAGCCCCATTTAAAGCTACCCTAAAACCTGTTATGACTTCATCAAAAATCAATAGGCTTTTATAATGAGTACATAATTTACGTAATTCTTCTAAAAAACCTGAAAGCGGTAATACGCAACCCATATTACCTGCCACCGGCTCTACAATGACAGCAGCAATTTCTTCTCCGTGGTGTATAAAAGCTTGGGTAACCCGTTCAAGGTTATTGAAATCAACCGTTATGGTTTGCTCTGCAACTTCTTTCGGAATACCTGCTGAATCAGGTATGGCAAAACTCGCTGGCCCTGAACCTGCTTTAACGAGTAAGGCATCTACATGACCATGATAACAGCCGTTAAATTTAAGAATTTTATTACGCTTGGTAAAACCCCGAGCAAGACGTATCGCTGTCATAGTGGCTTCGGTACCTGAATTCATCAATCGTACTTTTTGTAAATTAGGCATTAATTCAGTAATTTTTTCTGCCAATTTAATTTCAGCTGCTGTAGACGCACCAAAGCTTAGGCCTTTTGCAGATGCCTTCTGTACAGCACTAACGACATTCTCAGGTGCATGGCCTAAGATTAACGCGCCCCAGGATCCGACATAATCGACATAGGATTTTCCATCAACGTCAAACAGATATGCTTTATCCCCATGGGAAATAAAAGGAGGGTAATCACCACCAACGGCTGCAAATGAACGTACGGGCGAATTCACACCCCCAGGCATGACCTTCTGGGCACGTATAAATAGCTCTTTAGAGAAAGACATGTGAAGCTAGACCTTACTTATGATAATTTTAACCTTATCTAACGCTTAAGATTTGGAAAGGGGTTTATTTTTTTTATATACTTGAGTAATACTTAAAGGCTTACAAATATATCGTTACTAACAAAATCTAGCTAGGATCATACTATAGAACTTTTCCGAAACACAGTCCTATTTATAGGGGCGAGTACACCATTTTGTAAGAAAACAGAACCTCTAGGCAAGTTATTTCATGCTCAAGTCGATAAATACATTTAAAAACATCCGCCAAGAGCATAAATTATTTAAGCGCAGAGCTTTAGCCATACTAACAGGTATAACACTTTTTACCGTCATTTTATTAGGACGGTTGATCTACCTGCAAATCTTTCAGCATAAGCTCTACACCACATTGGCTAGACATAACCAGCTAGGCCTCGTGCCTATTGAGCCAACACGTGGCCTTATTTATGACAGAAATGGCATTTTACTCGCAGAAAATAAGCCTATTTACAACCTTGTTGTGACTCCCGATTTAGTACCTCACATGGCTGAAACAATCACTGCACTCTCCAAAATCATCAAAATTGATCCCGAAGATATCAAACAATTTGAACGGCAACGACACCTACATCATCGATTTGAACCTGTCCCTTTGCGTGTTAAATTAAGCGAAGAAGAGGTGGCAAAGTTCTCCATTGAACGTTACCATTTTCCTGGCGTCAGCGTACAAGCACAATTGATCCGTTATTATCCACAAGGCGCCGCTTTTGCAGCAATTGTAGGCTATATGGGCCGAATTAATGAAAAAGAACTTCAAACGGTCGACCCTGTAAATTACAGTGCAAGCAACTTCATTGGAAAAACTGGGGTAGAAAAATATTATGAAGCCCAACTTCACGGTACTGTAGGCTACCAACAAGTCGAAACTAACGTTCATGGTCAAATTGTACGTATTCTAAAACAAACCCCACCTATTGCCGGGAAAAGTTTACGTTTAACGATAGACACGGGACTACAAAAATTAGCACAACACGCTTTAGGTCAGCAAAAAGGGGCCATCATTGCACTCGATCCCCGTAACGGGGACATTTTAACATTTGTTAGCGGACCCAGCTTTGACCCTAATCTTTTCGTAAGTGGGATTAGGCAAAAGGATTATGACGCTTTAAAAAACGCTCCGGGCAATCCTCTCTATAATCGGGCCTTACGTGGGTCCTATCACCCTGGCTCGACAATTAAACCATTTATTAGTATCGAAGCCTTAATGGATAATATTATCACTCCTTCTTATACCATTCATGATACCGGTGAGTTCCAAATCAATGGCAGGGGACGCATTTATCATAATTTTCGCCGTCATGCTTACGGCGTCGTAAATCTACTGAAAGCGCTAACCGTTTCTTCAGATATTTATTTCTACAATTTAAGTATGCGTATGGGTATTCATCGAATCTATACAAGCCTGAAACGTTTTGGCTTTGGCGCACCCACAGACATTGATCTTCCTGATGAAGGAAGTGGCGTACTACCCAATCCAGCATGGAAAGAAAAAACTTATGGTGAATCTTGGTATCCAGGAGACACTTTAAATTGTGGAATCGGCCAAGGTTTTCTATTAGTAACTCCATTACAATTAGCTTTTGCGGTAAGCACCATCGCAGATTGGGGAACGCGCTGGAAACCCCACGTCGTTTTAAGTTGGCGTTCCATAGATGGCATAGTAACCCCTGTTAAACCTGAACAGCTAGAACCAATTAATGATGTACCCCAATCTACTTTAAGCTTTATTCGGACGGCTATGCAGCACGTGGTCAATGCCCCCGGCGGTACTGCTGAACGCTTCTTTCCGGGCGCACCTTATACCTTGGCAGGAAAAACGGGAACTGCCCAAGTATTTAGTTTAAAAAACAACGAGCGTTATAACACAAAAACTATCGCTACTAAGCTGCGCGATGACTCCCTATTTATTGCCTTCGCTCCTGTGGAAGACCCTAAAATAGCGCTGGCTATTATCATTCAAAACAGCGTAACGCCCTCTGCTCAAATCGCTCGCCAACTTCTCGATCACTATTTAATTCCTCCTTCACCTATCCCCACGATTACCTCCCAAGACGCTATCCCTAACGCAGCTTCCACCACTGAAGAACAAGCTGAAGAACAAACTAATAACCCATCAGCAACTAATACCTCCGAAACTCCAGTAGCCACTTCAATCGATAACCATGATCCAACCCTAAGTAAAAAAAGCTTAGATAATGAAGAAGATGAACCTGATAGTAACGCTTATGATGAAGACGAAAACGATATTGGCTCAGATGAATAAACCTTAGGGCATGTTGACTATTGCACGATAATGACAAAGAAAGAATTGTTTTCTTCATCCTAATGGGCAACACGCCTAATTGACAAATATCCATCATAACGGCATGATTAGCGTTAAATTTTCTAAATTTACCCTAACTATAAGTATTTGGAGACTCTTACATTGGCTAACACAAAACAAGCAAAAAAACGCGTACGGCAGGCGGAAAAAAATCGTCAGCATAACGCAAGCTATCGTTCCATGCTGCGTACTTACATCAAGCGCGTTGTAACTGCTATCGACGCCGGAAAAGCAACAGAAGCGGATACCCAGTATCAGGTTGCTGTCCCTATCATTGATCGTATGGCAACAAGGGGCTTTATCCATAAAAATAAAGCAGCGAGACATAAAAGTCGTTTATTAGCTAAGATTCGCAAACTAACAGCCGCCGAATCACCCACTGCGTAAGAGAAAGCATGCTGTTAAAAAAGCGCTTCCAATTCTTTTTTTAGCTCGGCATGGTGTGTTGTCAATTTAATTGTGGTTTTACCCAAACTTTTATAGACGCTCTCTAAATCATCAAAAGTCTCTAATAGTTTGAGGTGCTTTTTCAACGTTGCTTTATCGCTTCGTTGAATAGGCCCTGTCAAAGCGTTTCTTATGTCATCAAACGATTTAATACGTCTTAACGATTGTTCCATTAACGTATGCACCAGCGATTTAGACAAACTACCCGATAACCCTGATTTTTTAAAACAATCGGCGGCAATAGCCGATAAAGTGACTAAATAGTTAGAAGCAAAAACACTCGCCGCATGATAGAGAGCTTTATACTGCTTCTCTATCATAAATAACTGACCACCAATTTTTTCAATAAGTAGAGATATTTGCTCAAGAACTTCGCTACTTCCTTCAAACGAACAATACGATCCTGCAAAATGATAGATATCAATAGCGGGATCAGAAAATCCAAATAAAGGATGCACACTAGCTGTATAACATCCCAGTGATTTAACGGAATCTAAACACGCTGAGGTATGTAAACCACTACAGTGAAAAACCAAGCTACCTGCTCTAGGCGGGGCTTCTTCTGCTAACGCTTGGCACGCCATTTCAATTTGATCATCGGGAGTAGCGATTAAATACATATCAGCCGCTTTAAACTGACTCATTGACTGACACGCAGTCCCATTACCTAGAAATTTAGCTGCAATGCTTGCACTTATTGTGTTGGTATTATAAATATCTTGTATGGATACCAACTTGTTTTTTTGCCACAAATAAGCCAAAGTTTTTCCCAAGCGACCACAACCAATAATAGTTAATTTCATATCATTTAATTATTAGTTATTTGCGCGGAATTGCTGACAGATCTTCTGTAGTTAAATAAACACTATTTGTTTGAAATGCCCATTTGGCGCTATGGTGATTAATGCACTCGACAATTTCTAAGTGAAGGGCTTGTTGCAGTATTAAAAAGTCAGCACTATTAACTAAATCAGTATATGCGTTGACGACTATATTGAGCGATGAAGGCGCTAATTCATTTAAATTAACCGTGATAGTACGTGTCTTATCGATAGCCGAATTTTTTCTTAGTATCTGTTGAATACCTTCTAAAATCGCTGGTACTTTTGCTAAATCTTCATATCGCAAACGAATACAGCAAGAAAATCGTCGAGATTGCATTCGCGATAAATTTTCGACAACTAAACTGGAAAATAATGCATTAGGAATATACACAGGGCGACCTTCCGACGTTAAAATTTCACAAACACGCCAAGCAATTGCCTTGACTTGACCTTCTACTTTCAGTGCAGGCACATTAATCTGCTCACCTATGACAAAGGGTCTATCTAAAAGTAACATCAAGCACCCAAATACATTCGCTAAGAGATCCTTAGCTGCAAATCCGATGACAATACCTCCCATTCCACCAAATGCTAATACCCCAGCAATACTTAAACCCAATAACTGAAATAAGGATAAAGCCGTGATGATAATAATCGCTAGTTTAGCAATCTGACTTAAGGCGTGGACCAACGTCCTATCAACTTTATGAGTAGCGATATTCCGTTTGAGATATTCGTTTCGATAAAGCGATACAAAATTCCATAAAAACCAAGCAAGTGCAGCAATAAAAAATAAACGACGAATAAAATAGCATGAAGAAACACTTGCCACCGACCATTTCACACAAAGCGCTTCGAGTGCATAGGTTACCCCCACTACCGCAATCAATATCAGTAAGGGTTTATACAACGCTTTTAATAATACACGACTAAAAAAGCTAGCACGTTGCTTAAAACGCTGAATAGTTTTTTGATAAAAAACACGCAGGATAAAACACAGTAATCCTGTCACAATAAGTACAATACATGCCCTTATGACACAAAATTTTACTAAAATGACGCTCATCGATTGCAAAATTTTCATTATTTCCTCGTAGTTATACTCACAGCTATTGGATTTTTGCCAATGCCACCAAAAATAAAGAAGCGGAATGTATTAACATACTGAGCACTACGAGTTGTGCGGCTTCTTCACCGCCAAAAATAATGCGATACAAGCATTCAAATGCGGTAAGCTATTATTTTCATACACCTTGCTAATGCCTGCATACTCCACTGAATAAGCAAAGGTAAAGGGATACCGCCTGCATTTTCAGCTGTGCTTGCATGTTCAATTTCTTCTAATCGCATTTGTTCGACAATTGCTCGACTTTTTTTATCAAGAGTCGGTAAACACTCTAAATGTTTAGTTAAATGTCTTGCGACTTGATGTTCGGTTTCTGCTAAAAATCCAAGACTAATCTTATCGCCCAGTAAACCTACTGTTAGTCCAAGTAACCACGCACTTATATACCAAAAAGGATTCAAATAACTCGTATGGGCATTTAATTCTTCTAATCGTTCTTGGCACCAATGTAAGTGATCCACTTCCTCTTGCGCTGCCTTTTGTAGTTTTTCTTGTATAACAACAGAACGTGCGCCGAAAGCTTGGCCCTGATACAACGCTTGAGCACAGACTTCGCCAACATGATTGATGCGCATTAAGCCAGCCGCATGTTTGCGTTCACTTAGCGTTAAAGCCATTTCGGGTATATGAGTGGCTGGATTAGGACGCGTTGTTAGAGGATCCCATTTGGCAGGAAGGATTTTATCAAATGTTAAAATCCATTTATCCCATAAAGAATACTCACGCATTAAACTATCCTAAAAAATACTCTCATTGCAATAAAACCAATAAATACGCTAAGCTTAGCGCCTATGAATAGATAGTGTCTCTAATTAACAAATTTATGAAAAAAACATTATACCGTTTATTAGCAAGCTTGCTAATAATAATCAGTTTTAGTTCTCAAAGTTATGCGAGCTGGCCCTTCAGCGTTGCGCAGCAAATTAATAAAACGGGTATCTCTCAAATATTACAGCCTATATTGCCCGCTGTGGTCAACGTGTCTGCACAAGGTGATATTCCACTAAACCAATTACCACCGCCCGTACCTGGCCGTCCCATTCCTCGCCACTTTGAAAGCATGGGTTCAGGTGTCATTGTAGATGCGAAAAAAGGTTACATTTTAACAAATGCACATGTTATCCATGAAGCTAAAACGATCACTGTCACGCTTAGCGACGGACGGGTATTCAAAGGCACGCTTAAAGGCGCCGATCCCGCATCAGACATTGCGTTAATTACCATTACGCCCGATCATTTAAAAGAGATTCCCTTAGGAAATTCGGATAATTTAAAAGTAGGTGATTTTGTTGCCGCCATTGGCAATCCATTTGGTCTGAATCAAACGGTAACATCAGGCATTGTGAGTGCACTACAACGCACGGGATTAGGCATAGAAGGTTATGAAAACTTTATTCAGACTGATGCCCCTATAAATCCTGGTAACTCGGGAGGCGCCTTAATTAACTTAAAAGGCGAATTAATCGGAATTAATACAGCAATACTCGCTTCCAGCGGTAATGCCGGTAATATCGGTATCGGTTTTGCCATTCCTGTTAACATGGCGAATGGCGTTATGAAACAATTAGCTGAATACGGCTCAGTGCGTCGTGGCTTATTAGGCGTATTAATTCAAGACCTCACGCCTGCCATAGCGACCTCATTAGGTCTGCCTGCCAATAGCGATGGCGCGTTAGTATCTCAGGTTCCTACGTATTCTCCCGCTGCAAAAGCAGGTATTTTAACCGGTGATATTATTCAATCACTCAACAACACGACCATAAAAAATGCGGGCCAAGTAAAAAATATCGTAGGTATGTTAAGAGTAGGGGATAAAGTATCAATTACCTTGTTACGAAAAGGAAAAAGAGAAACACTCAATGTAGAGCTAAGCGATCCTAAGCAATATACACAGGCTGCTGAACATGAAAATCCATTTCTTTATGGTTTAGCGTTACGTAACTTTGATCAAACCATCACAGGCCAAGGACACCTCATAGGCGTAGAAGTCGTTAATCTCGATGAAGATAGTATGGCTTGGCATGCCGGCATCCGTCCTGGAGATGTGATCACTTCCGCTAATCTAACGCCTGTCAGTGATGTCGCAGCTTTACAGGACATTGCAAAACAAACTAAGAATGAATTGCTAGTGAATGTATTGTCACGTGCAGGCGCACGGTTTGTAGTTATAAAATAAATCAAAAAGCATGTAGTGATAGATATATTCATTACCTGCTTTTAATGCAATTAAAAATTGCCAATCTAATTTACATACTTTTTGGTATAAGATCCTTCATTTTCGTATTTATAAATGATTAACGGTCGTAAGTTAACACTATAATTTATTGAAAATAAGTATTATTAAAAATCACAGCTTTTTAGATAAAAATTATGATTCTTGCTCAATTTCTTTTTTTGAAAGCTTCAAAATCT
>JAVHYG010000148.1 GCA_031119195.1 Rickettsiella sp.
GACAGAATGATAAGGGATATCCGCTTCAATACTTAGTCCAAATTTTACCGCCATATTAACGGCTTCTGCATTCAGGACTGGAAGTAAGCCAGGCAATGCCAAATCAATAGGACACGCTTGCGTATTCGGATCAGCACCATAAGTCGTTGCAGCGCCAGAAAAAAGTTTAGACTGAGTGGCTAGTTGGATATGGACTTCAAGGCCTATTACTGGCTCCCACATTGATTCTTTTCTTTCGTGAATATTTTTATTATCAGTGAAACTCATTGTTGGAAATTCTCCGGTAATTTTTTATGCCAATCAGTGACTTGTTGATAACGATGTGCAACGTTAAGTAATTTTGCTTCTGCAAAAGGACGTCCGATGCATTGCATTCCTACAGGAAGTTTGTTGATAAAGCCTGCTGGCATCGATAAGGCAGGTAAACCTGCTAGATTAACTGCAATGGTATAGATATCAGAGAGATACATGCTCACTGGATCTTTTGTTTTCTCACCTAATTTAAAAGCAGTACTGGGAGTTGTTGGTCCTAATAAAACATCGACCTTTTTTAAGGCTTGTTCAAAATCTTGGATCATGAGTCCGCGAATTTTTTGTGCTTTGACATAATATGCATCATAATAGCCGGCGGATAAAACGTACGTGCCCATTAAAATGCGTCGTTTTACTTCTTCGCCAAAACCTTCTGTGCGTGTTCTTTCGTATAGGTCTCGAAGATCAGTGGGTTTGTCGCAGCGATACCCATAGCGTATTCCATCAAAGCGCGCTAAATTGGATGAACATTCAGCTGATGCAATAATATAATAAAGTGGAATAACTAAATGACAATTGGGTAGACTGACAGTATGAATGCTTGCACCCAAACTTTCATAAAGCTTGATGGCATTTTCTATACAGGTTGCCATTTTAGAATCAAGATCGGCTGAAAAATATTCTTTGGGTAAGCCAATTTTTAGTCCTTCTAAGGAATCGTTCAGCGAATGCGTATAATCTGGCACCACTTCATCAATGCTGGTTGAATCCTTTTCATCAAAACCTGCCATCGCATTCATCAATAAAGCCGCATCTTCCGCGCTCAGTGCCATAGGGCCTCCTTGGTCCAGGCTAGATGCAAAAGCGACAAGTCCATAGCGGGATATTCGTCCGTAGGTAGGTTTAAGGCCGGTAAGATTGCAAAGTGCAGCGGGTTGTCGGATAGAACCGCCAGTATCTGTACCGGTTGCTGCAGGTGTTAATCGCGCTGCAACGGCTGCACTTGAACCGCCTGACGAGCCGCCAGGTACACGAGTGAGATCCCAAGGGTTTTTTACAGGTCCATAAAAACTAGTTTCATTAGAGGATCCCATAGCGAATTCATCCATGTTTGTTTTCCCTAATAGTACAGTGCCAGCTTGTTTGAGAGCAGTAACTAGGCTCGCATCATAAGGGGCAATAAAATTGTCTAACATTTTAGAAGCGCAACTGGTTTTAATGCTCTTTGTACAGAAAATGTCTTTGTGCGCAATTGGGATACCTGTTAAAGGGCCCGTAATTTCTTTTTCACGTTGTTTGTCAGCTAGATCCGCTTGTTGTAATGCTTGCTCTGCGGTGACAGTAATAAAACTGTTCAATTCAGGATCATATTTTTCAATACGCGTGAGAAAGTGTTGAGTCAGTTCTTTACTACTTATTTTTTTGTTCTTAAGGAGAATAGATAACTCAGTGAGTGTGTGGTTGTGCATGTTGACTAGTCTCTTTATTATTCGATAACAGGGGGCACGCAATAAAGACCTGACTGAACAGACTCAGTTAGTTGTTGCATATAATCACGTGAGTTAGTTTCGGTCACTTTATCAGGTCGCAAACGTTTTTTAATGTCAAAACAATGGGCAATCGCTTGAATTGATTCTGTATCAACTGTTTCCATTTGATTGGCTAATTTAAGAATTGATTGTAAGTTTTCTAAGTAATGTTTGGCTTCCTCTTTATCAATTTTTAAGCTAGCTAGCTCTGCTACTTTATTTACATCATCAAGTGTGATTGTCATGGATAAAATTCCGATAAACGTTAAGTTAGACCTTTTTCAAAACCAATCAGTTGATCAATTGTTTAAAATCATGGTCGTCAAATAAAAGATGGCCGTAGCCATATTGTAAATAAACTTTTATAAAGGTATGCTATAAAAAGAGCACATTATAACCGTTAACACTAGAATTTGCGAACCTGCAAATTTAGTTACTTTATTAGAAAATTAAAAATTTTTAAGGAAGGAATTTTTATTCCTCCCTTAAAGAGGCTTCTTAACTTGCATAAAATCTTACATATTTGCTAAAGTGCCAAAGCACACTATATTGTGTAGTTAAACGCTCTTGATAGGTAGCCAACTTTATGTTAAGCAAATTCCGCGGATTATTTTCGAAAGACATTTCCATTGATCTAGGGACAGCAAATTCACTGATTTATGTGCGTGGCGAAGGAATCGTGCTAAATGAACCTTCTGTTGTTGCGATTCGTATGGAGGAAAGCAACCAACGGTCAGTGCTTGCCGTAGGTCACGAAGCTAAACGTATGTTAGGTCGTACGCCGGGTAATATAACTGCTATCCGACCTTTAAAAGATGGGGTAATTGCGGATTTTTATGTAACAGAAAAAATGCTGCAGCATTTTATCCATAAAGTACACCAAAATCGATTTCTACGCCCAGCACCTCGTATATTAGTTTGCGTACCTTGTGGTTCAACACAAGTAGAACGACGTGCAATTCGAGAATCAGCGTTAGGTGCTGGGGCGAGAGAAGTTTATTTAATTGAGGAGCCTATGGCAGCCGCCATTGGTGCGGGGATGCCAGTCGATGAAGCGCGTGGATCATTGGTAGTTGATATTGGCGGTGGAACAACCGAAGTCGCTGTAATTTCATTAGGGGGCGTTGTTTACGCCCAATCGGTACGTATTGGCGGCGATCGATTTGACGAAGCAATTGTTAACTTTGTTCGTCGTAGTTATGGTAGCTTAATTGGCGAACCGACTGCAGAAAGAATTAAACATGAAATTGGTACAGCTTTTGCTCTTCCTGAAGTGCGTGAAATGGAAATACGCGGACGGAATATTTCTGAAGGTGTACCCAGAGCTTTTGTATTGAACAGCAATGAAATTTTAGAAGCATTGCAAGAACCGCTAGCTAATATTGTTGGCGCTATCCGAACGGGTTTGGAACAGACGCCACCTGAATTGGCGGCTGATATTTCAGAGCGTGGTATGGTCTTAACAGGAGGAGGTGCTTTATTGAGAAACCTCGATCGCTTAATTACCGAGGAAACCGGAATGCCGGTAGTTGTTGCGGAAGATCCTTTAACATGTGTTGCTAGGGGGGGCGGGCGTGCTTTAGAGATTATTGATGAAATGGGTGGCAATTTTTTGGTAAAGGATTAAGGAACTTGCCATTAAACTATTATTTAACCGTGGAAAAACGCCTTTATGGTTGCGTTTAAGTTTTTTTGTTGTTCTATCGGCGTTATTAATATTATTGGATTATCATCATTATTTACCTTCCGTTCGTAGCTTATTAAATAATTTTGTAGCACCTTTACAATATATAATCG
>JAVHYG010000149.1 GCA_031119195.1 Rickettsiella sp.
TTCTACAACGAGCATAGCCCTGGCACAAATGTCCATATGGAACAAATGAAGGACTTGGCTATTGTTTGCAATATTGGGCATTTTGATTCGGAAATTGACGTGGCAAGTTTAAGAAAATTTGAATGGGTTACTATTAAACCGCAGGTCGATCAAGTTATTTTTTCGGATACGAAACGCTTATTACTTTTAGCTGAAGGACGTTTAGTCAATTTAGGTTGCGCAACAGGCCATCCAAGTTTTGTTATGTCAAACTCTTTTACTAATCAGGTGTTAGCGCAAATTGCACTATGGAAAAATACTGGTAAATATGAAAAAGGAAAAGTGTATAGATTGCCAAAGCAGTTAGATGAGGAGGTTGCGCGTTTACATTTGGAAAAAGTAGGTGCGAAATTAACTAAACTAACAGTGGATCAAGCTAAATATATAGGTGTAAAGGTTGTTGGTCCGTACAAACCCGATTTTTACCGCTACTAGATGTGTCTGTCGTTTGGCAAAATGATAGCCGTTTAAAAAATTATACTGGAAATTTATTTTTCTATTACTGTTACCCCAGTATCAGTCCCTAATAATAGTTTATCAGCAGGACGTTTTGCAAATAATCCATTGCAAACAATGCCTGGAATATCATTAAGCAATTTTTCTAAGTGGATAGGATCGGTAAAATCCCAATTTTTTGTATCTAAAATAATATTTCCATTATCCGTAACAAACTTTTCACGGTAAATTGGGAATCCTCCTAATTTAACTATTTCTCTGGCAACATAACTACGAGCCATAGGAATTACTTCTATTGGAAGTGCTTTCTGTCCTAATAAATTAACACGCTTACTTTCATCGGCGATGCAAATAAAATATTTGCTTGCAGCAGCTATAATTTTTTCACGTGTTAAGGCACCACCACCGCCTTTTATTAATTGTAATTGTTTATTGATTTCATCTGCACCATCAATATAGATTGCTAACTTTCCAGTACTATTAAGATTTAAGGGCGGAATACCATGTTTTTTTAAAAATTTTTCTGTTTCGATCGAAGCTGCAACCATTCCTTCAATTTTTGTTTTTATTGGGGATTTGGCTAAAGCTTCGATAAAATGATTTACTGTAGAGCCGCTTCCTATACCAATAATGCTATTGGTTTCGATATAATCTAGTGCAGCATGTGCTGCTTTTTCTTTTAATTTTTCCTTCAAGCTATCATCTGTTTGCTTCATGACGTTTATACTCTGATTTTAAACCCGTAAAATATAGTATCCATGAGGACTCTAAATTCATACTTAAAAATTAGATTTACTTACATTCCTTGGAAACACACATTTTTGTCATAAAAAGATAGTGCTTAAATTTTCAAGGCTTACAACTATAACCCGATAACAACTATATATTTACAAAAATGCTTGATAAATTTAGCTATTATACTCATCATTTTAACAATGACTTAGTTTATTTTCTGTCCCAACAATATACCCAATAAGAGCAGCCTCCTCTTGTGAAAACCCATTTAAGAGATCTGGGTTATTAAAAATTTGCTGAGCGCTTCTCATGAAATATAAGCCCTTTCCTAAAATATTGACTATTAATTTATTTTCTCGATATTGAGCAATAATCTGATAACGTATTTTATTTGAGATAGTCCACATAATTTATCTCCATAAAAAATGATTAAATGAGAACTCTTGGTTTTGTTAAATATCCCTATCGTCTTCTATGAGAAAAATTCACACATCCATCCAAAAAGATCTTTTTTTATTAATTTCTTTATTCTATGACTGGCGAAATTTACTTATCCCTCACGCTATAGTATTATCTACAAAAGATAATTTCAATGTTCGAAACTTTATAAAAGGTTATTAATAATCAAAGAGTTAAGGATATAATTTACCAAGTAGGTAAATTATATGAGTAAATTTGGATATATAAAAAAGTGAGAGGAAAATAATGCAAGGATCAGAAGAAACGGGCTTAGCAGCGCAGAAGGCTGCATTGTTAGCCTGTAGAAAGAAAATTATAAAATTTCCAATCGAGTTAATTGACAAAGAGTTTGGCAAGTCATCTGAAAAAAAAAATTGCAAAAATAAAATAATTATTATGGAAAAAGCAAAACGCATTGAAAATGTTTCCAAATTAGATTTTTTTCCATTCAATAATATTAAGCTATCATCATCCTTTTTATCTAAAAAGGAAAATTTAGTTTTTCTCATAACATTCATGGACAATAACTTTAAGTATAAATCTTCTCAAAAATTTTTATGGAAATGGGGTATAAAGGTCGCCCGCTCTCTTAGGATGCATTGGGCTAGTAACGCTCCCCGCTATTTAGTAAGAGTCAGGCAGGATTAGATATTATTTAGAGTTTATCTTAAACCTGGATTTCAAAACTAATTTTTTCATATACGATTCCTTGGTAAAATCTTAAATAGTGAAAAAGATAGGCTGCAGACTAAATCTGTAAGTTTGTAAGCTTACTGTATGAGATGTTTGCCCTTTGATTTCCCATTTTTGTTTTGTTTGCGAACATTTTAGTAAAATCTAATATTTGCAATTTCATGAACTATACGAATATTTTAGGCGTTTAACGTTTTTGGGGAAGCTGTGTTATGCTTGACCATTTTTATCACTTTGAAGTTTATAAAAAGAGGTCCGTATGATTAAAATGACCTTCCGTGGCTTAGGGTTATTGATTTTATCTATTCTATTAGTTGCTTGTGGGAAAGTGAGTAACGATAGTCAGAAATCTTTGCCAACTGATTTCCACGCAGGGAAAGACTACCAAGTTATTTCTACCTCGGAAATTATTCCACAGTCAAGTCCTAAAGAAATTGTAGAGGTAAAGGAATTTTTTAGTTATGGTTGCCCAGCTTGCTACCATTTTGAAGCAATCCTAGAAAAGTGGCTTGCTCAAAAGCCCGCCTATGTAAAATTTGAACGTATACCCATTATATTTCAACCTGGCTGGCGAAGTTTAGCACGTGCATATTATATTGCTAAGATGTTAGGCGTAGAGAAAAAATTAACACCCGCTATATTTAAGGCTATTCATGTTGAAGGTCAAGACTTATCTGATCCTAAGTTACAAGAAACCTTTTTTATTAAGCAAGGCGTTAATTCTAAAGAATTTGAGAGTATGGCTAGTTTTTCACCGGGTATTGATGCGCAGCTATTACGTAGTGATACTTTGATGCAAGAAGATCAAATTTTAGCTGCCCCTACGTTGGTTATAGATAATCGATATAAAGTTGATCCAAGTCTAGTAAGTGGAGATCCGACTCGTTTCTTGAAAGTTACTGATTTTCTTATTGAAAAAGTGAGAAAAGGGGACAACTAATTGGAACGTTTAGTTGAAATCCATCGTTTATATTTTAAACGTAACGCACGTACCATTTTTTCTGATATTGATCTTTTTATTCCAAGTGGAAAAATCACTGCCATTATGGGGCCTAGTGGGTGTGGTAAGACAACCCTTTTACGCTTGATTGGTGGGCAGCTTAAACCCGATGGCGGAACGATAACTATCAATGGTAAATTAATAAATAATTTGTCGCGAACAAAGCTTTATGAACTGCGC
>JAVHYG010000150.1 GCA_031119195.1 Rickettsiella sp.
TTTCCATATAGCGTTTAGCAAGTGTTGGATCTTGTATAATCAATAAATTTTCGGCATTTTTAAATTGCGCGGCTTTTGTAAAATTGAATGAGCCAGTAATAATTTCTTTTTCATCAACGATCATAATTTTATTGTGTGCTATGGCTGGCTTATAATCGATCCAAACCGGTATATGCTGGTTTAATAGAAAACGTGATGAGCTGTAGCTTTGCGACCGCTGACTTTTATCCAGAATTACTTTGACAACAACACCTCTTTTTTTTGCTTTAACGAGATGTTTTGCAATAGGTGTGGAGGTAAAGCTATAGGCTTGTACAAAAATTGATCTTTTAGCAGTATCTAGTACATCTGTAATTTGTTTTGTGCAATCTTGGCCAGGAGTAAAACAAACTTGTATGTTAGGACAGCTAGCTTGACTTTCAATCGTGTAAAATGAAAAAAATAATAAAAAACAAGCTAATATACCGCTAGTACTTAAAGATGGGAATTTTTTAAATACAGTCCGAGCAGTATTCCAATTCCATGACGTGCACAAACAAAGCTTGCGCCAGTTATTTAAGGGGAGAATTGTGATTGTTTCATCAAAAATTCCTATCGCGAAAAAAAAGCGCTTGAAATTACGAATTCGCAATTTCAAGCGCAATGTGTATCTATATTTTAACATAAATGACTCTTATTTTTCTTTATAAAAAGGTTTTTTTAGCAAAGTTTCTAGTAAAGGTGCAAGTTCCCGTTTTTGGATGCCACTGCGTAAACGACGTACTCTGAGGATGGCATTTAGATCGGCAAGTGCATTTGAAAAATTTTCATTAAGTATGAGGTAATCATATTCATCAAAATGTGTTAACTCCGCTTTTGCATCAGCCATTCTTTTTTTTATGACTGTTTCTTCATCTTGGGCTCTAAGTGTTAGCCTTTTTTCTAATACTTCCCAAGAGGGAGGAATGATAAATATACCAATGGATTCTGGCATTTTTTCTCTAATTTGTTGTGCGCCCTGCCAGTCGATCTCTAAAATAATATCGATTCCGGCTTCTATTTTTTTCGTTACCCAATTAAGTGATGTTCCGTAATAATAGCCAAAAACAATGGCATGCTCTAAAAATTTTTTTTCTTTAATAAGCCGTTTGAAATGTATTTCATCGATAAAATGATAATCTATTCCTTCTTTCTCACCGGGTCGTGTCGCACGCGTTGTATAGGAAACAGATACTTCCAAGTTCGATACAGATTCTAATAGTGCGTTAACTAAACTAGTTTTGCCTCCTCCGGAAGGTGCTGAAATAATATAAAGCGTACCAGGAATTTTCATAAGTTACTCGACGTTTTGCACTTGTTCACGTATTTCTTCAATCAAGACTTTTAAATTGACTGCCATTAAACTAAGATCTGCATTAAGTGATTTAGAGGCTAAGGTATTGACTTCACGATTCAATTCTTGAAGTAAGAAATCTAATGGTTTGCCTTGGGCTTCTTTTTCAAGTAGTTTATTAAATTCATTGATATGGATTTGTAAGCGATCGAGTTCTTCTGCCACATCTGTTTTTTGGGTAAATAATAACATTTCCTGTTCTAAACGGTTAGGGTCTATACTTGTTTGCATATCCGCTAGACGCGCTAGAATCTTTTTACGTTGTAGCAAAAGGATAGTAGGTAGCTGTTTTTTTATAGTATAGATTAGGTTTTGAATTTTAGTTAAACGTTGTTTAATTAATATAAAAATGGCTTTTCCTTCATCAGCGCGTGCTAGGCATAGCTTAACAAGTGTCTCTGAAAATAAAGCGAGTAAATCAGGCCGCAGTGTGTTGTGAGCAAAGTTATCATGAATTTTTAGTAAGTGCGGCCAACGCAATAATTCATTAGGATTGAGCGGAAGAGAGGATTGGGCTAAATTAGATAATTTTAAGTGGACTTGGATAATGGCCTTTGTCAAATCTTCGTCAATTTCAATAGGGACTGCTTTATTAATAGTAGGTTTATAATGCAATTTTACGTCCACTCTACCGCGACGTAATTTATTTGTTAATTGTTTGCGAATCTGCGGTTCTAGATTGTTTAAGGGTTCTGGTAGAGAGAGGCTAATCTCTAAATAGCGATGGTTAACGCTACGTAACTCCCAAACCGCATGTCCCCAATCGGCTTGTTTTTCTAGCCTGGCAAAGGCTGTCATGCTGCAGGTCATGTTAATCGTTAGTTTAAAAAGTATAATGGGTTGTTAGGAATCTATTCTAATTACTCTCAAAATAAAATCTAGTTTTTTATAGAAGGAAAAAAATGATGCGTTCTACTTCACGTCAGTTTGATGAGCTTCGACCTATTCAGATTACTCGAAGGTATAACTCATATGCAGAAGGTTCGGTAAAAATTGAATTTGGCAATACCAAGGTGATTTGTACTGCCAGTGTTATTTCCGGGGTGCCCAAGTTTTTAAAGGGCAATGGTCAAGGTTGGATTACTGCTGAATACGGTATGTTACCACGGTCAACACATTTGCGTATGGAAAGGGAAGCGAGTCGCGGTAAACAAACAGGAAGAACCTTAGAAATTCAACGTTTGATCGGTCGTGCGTTACGAACGAGTGTTGATCTAGAAAAATTAGGTGAAAATACTATTCAATTGGATTGTGATGTAATTCAGGCAGATGGTGGCACACGCACTGCTGCTATTACAGGCGCTTGCGTTGCGTTGGTAGATGCGTTGACGATTATGAAAAATAAAGGTGACATCAAACAAGTACCATTGCATTTCTTAGTTGCAGCAGTTTCTGTCGGAATTTATAAAGGTAAACCTATTTTAGATCTGGATTATGTTGAGGATTCTAAAGCAGATACGGATATGAATGTAGTGATGACAGAAAAAGGGGAGTTTATTGAATTTCAAGCGACTGCTGAAAAAAAAGCTTTTACAAAAAAAGAATTTGATGATTTATTGCTATTAGCAGAATCTGGAATCAAGCAGTTATTTAAAAAACAGCGAGAAAGTTTGCATAATAATTAGATGGAACGTCATTTAGCGAGGATGAGGCCGTTAAAAGTAAGCATGTCTAAAACATGAGCCAAATCAGGTAGTTAAATATTCACGGAGAAAATATAAACGCAAGGAGCTCTATGTTTAGAACTTATTATTTTAAATTACTGACCATATCCTTATTAATGGTGGTTTATACCCTGATAAGCACCATTATTAACTATTTTACAGTGCCTTTTTCATCTCAGTTTCTTCTTTTCTATGATTTGGGGTTTGTTTACAATTGCATTTTTAATGTTTTCTTATAAATCCCCACGTATTGGTTTTTTACTTTCCTTTTTTAGTATCCTCGTATTACTGAGAATTTTAAGCGAAAAACATTTGCATGGTTTAATCGCTTTTTTTTTGAGTTTTTTTATTCTTGTCGCTTTGTTTTTTTATATTATTTATCATAATATAAAACACTTTACTGCGAGTCAAAAATATTTTTATGGTATTCCTGTGCGCCTAAGTCCAATGGAATGGCATTTAGTTTTTGTCCGCATGTATATAGGAT
>JAVHYG010000016.1 GCA_031119195.1 Rickettsiella sp.
CCTCAGGCCCCTAACTCCCGCAGTAAACGTTTGAACTAGAAAATTATTGATACTCAAATACTTTCGATACTTTGCGGTTTTTGAAAGTTAATTAAAAACCACGTTATTTTAGTACATTCTATTTCAGCCTGGTACAATATTGGTACACCGCTTAGGGACCACCGGTAAATATATAATAGTTATTTTTATGTAATTTTATTTTACACATGAAACTCAATTTTTAATTGAAGACATTTTTTTCATAAAGCTTGGTGGTATCCCAATGGGCATTGGCGGTCCCTATTGTAGGCCTAACTGAAAAATAACTTAATGCTGGCTGATAAGTTTCGGGTATTTCTTGCAAGGGAGTGACTTGTTTTAATAAATTCGATTGAATGCTAAATAAAGTAATATGTGGATTATACTGTTGCGCAGAAGGATTTAAGCAAGTGACCCCAATTGCATTCAATTTTTCACGTAATTTATCATGATATAGTTGTATTAAGGGATTTTCAGTTTTTTTAATTGGAATTTCTGCCCAGCTTATGCTGAAAATGGACCCAATGTATAGTGTTTATAATTAATGGTTGAAGATGAAATGCATAGAAATGCTCGCCTATTCTCATTCTCTGTCAGTGTTTCTTGCCAAGCGTCTAATGCAAGCTTCCAAACTGATTCTAAATACTGTTTTTTATCAAGCGTAAACAGGCATGATGGATCTTCTTTAATTTCAAATTGTAAAACTGAAAGGTGAGGGATGCTTAGTTTTTCTGAGTCTTTCAATAAATAATTTAGTGCTAATCCTTTATCATTACTCGCTTCTTTTGCTAAAGCAATTAAAGCCAAGTTTGTTTCTTCAGAGTTTGTCACCAATACAAAGTTATATCGCATACTATGCTTTCCTTAGGCTTATTTCTCTTTATAGAACTTTAATATATTTCTAAGTATAATAAAAATGGTTTTATACAAAAAATACACATAGGAGTTGTTGTGCCGATATTTTTTGAAGAATATGAAGCCCTTAAAAGCTCTGAGAGATGGCAAGAAATAATTGATCTAGGTATTAATGCTCTAAAAGACGATGAAATTACAGATAAAGATAAAGCATTTATCAAAGCGAAAAGTACAAGCTGTTATTATTATTTAGGTAAATATACAGAAGCGAATCAAATGGCTACTGAGGCTTTAGAAAATGCTAAAAAAGCGGGTGATAGCGATTTGTGCGTTAGAAGTTTATATTTAATTTCAGCAACCTATAGAGCACTTGCTTCCCAAGCTTCAGGCACTCAACATGAACAATATAAGAAATTATCCCATGATAACATCAGAGAAGCGCTGGATCGGATATCGAATTCTGAGGTATGTAACTTTACCAAAGCCAAAGTGTTTTTTAATGCGGGCGCATTGTATCATGATTTAAATTGTTCTTATGAAATGGCAGAGAAATATTATCAGCAAGCTATAGAGTTATTTCAATCTGACAGTGATGATTATAATCGTTGTGTCATTCGAAATATTCGATTGATGATGGATAATAAAAGGATAGGTACCGCTGATGAGCTTATATTTTTTACAAAAAAAATTGAGGAAAATATTAATAAAGAAACTAGAACAGGCGTTCAATTTTTACAGTTATTAAGCAAGCTATTTCTCAGCTTTGGAAAATATGATAAAGCACTGGAATATGCTGACCGGGCTTTAAAAACTGCCGCAGCTAAGTCTATGCACGCTGAGCTTGGTATGCTCAATCAGGTTATCGTTGAAATTAAGAATAAAGAGTCAAACAACAAAAATGTATCAAGTTCTGAAGCCAGTACTGTAGAAGAAAAGCCAGGGGAATATGCATTCAAATTTAGATAAATAACTCACGTTACCATTTGAGTGAAACTGTGCGTTTACGAACCCGTGCCAAATTCATCTAGCTATTTCTTTCGACAGTGCTTTATCGTAAGCAAGTTTGAATTGATCGAATAATTCTTGATTTATAAGTCTTCGTCCTTTTTTGAATGCCGTAGCACCGGTTAGTAATGTCATTGGAATCGCATAGATCAATAACATTTCTTGAAAAGCTTGAGCTTGTGCGACTATTTGGCCATTGTCATCCAAAATCGTAGCATAACCAGGACAAACTTGATCATCATTTTTTATTCCATAAAATGTCGCTAGCAACCAACCAACATTGATTGTCAAACGCACGACTCACAAAATGGCTTTTTCTACCCAGATAATTTAATATTCTAGTGTCTGCTTTAGGTACTCGATTAAATATAGGGCAAAATATAATTTGCGCGCCATTTACTGTAGTTATTTAATGAGACATTGCTTATATGCATTTGGAGCAATTTTCTCATAACAGAAAGGAAATTTTTAGCTCTATGATGCTTGAATAGCGTTTCCATCAGGGGGGTAGCCAGTCCATGTTGGCTGATTTCCTCATCTTAAAGAACGGTAAGATTAATCAACTTAAACGGTTTAAAGGCTATTTGCCGGGCGAATTTAGGATATTCAAAATGATCGTATAAATCGATAGACTAAGGGTAAGGAGAAATCTCTCCTTGGTAAATACCTAACGGTAGAATAACAGGTAGTTTCTCCTTTTAGAGAAAAAAGGACTTATCATATCCATATTGCCAAAAACAAATTTTTTTATCTTAAAACATAAGCTTTCTAGGCATTTGAGAGATATATAATGAAAAATTCTATTGGTTTTATTTTTAAAAAAGGCGAGTTACTTTTGTTAAAAATAAATAATGGCTTACCCTTTGTTGAAGAAATTAAAATATTAACACCTCATTTTTTAAGACGCTTTGAGTTAGGGCCACTAAATAACTTAAATTATTTCTGCGCCGAAATCGACCAAGAAATATTTATCCCAGAAGTCTTTCATGTCTTGTCATTACGTCACGCATTATCATTGCTAAATGATAATCTCATTTGCTTAGCAGTTAAAGCTTACTCCGTCATTCGTTGGGATAAAAATCATCAATTCTGTGGCCGTTGTGGCAGCAGAACTGTGCATAAACCCTCAGGATTTGAACGTTCATGCATGCTTTGTCACTTAAGTTTTTTTCCACGTATATCCCCATCTATTATTGTGTTAATTAAAAAAGCAGATCATTTGCTTATGGCTAGAAGTCCACATTTTTTACCTGGCGTTTATGGTTTAATTTCAGGATTTATTGATATAGGGGAGAGTATCGAAGAAGCTGTACATCGAGAGGTAAAAGAAGAGGTTGGAATAAAAATCAAAAACTTAAACTACTTTGGATCACAACAATGGCCTTTTCCCGATTCGTTAATGATAGCATTCACAGCAGATCATCTTAACGGGGATATTATTATCAATTCTGATGAAATAGAAGAGGCGGGTTGGTACAAATATAATAATCTACCTGGTAAGCCACAGACTTCTGCAAGTATTGCATCAAAATTGATTGAGGCTTTTGTTAATCTTTATTAAAAAACTGAAATACCCAGGTCTGGAAGCTTTAGCTTAAACTTGATTTAACCGTTCACGGTGGTTGTTAGGCAGGTTGTAAAGAAGGTTATTTTGGTCGTCGAAAAAAGCTTGAATGCTCTGTGTGATAAAAGCCAAGCTATCTAGTCCTTGCTGCTTGCAAGAAGTAACCACCGTAAAAATTCTCTCAGTAATCGGCTCCCGCGTTCTGACTGAGTGCCAAAACTAATTTTTGAAATCACCAAAGAAAGATATTCCAGAATTTAGAATGCTAGCACCATCAAATGCTCGTCAAAAAAACGATCGCCAACCCTTAAAGAATTAGGTTCAGTCCCATAAACTTTAAATCCTTGCTTTTGATAGAGAGCTATGGCACTTGTATTTATTGTAACACAAGTTAAATGTAGTTGTTTAACATGGTTTTTGGCATGTATAACTATTGTCTTAATTAAACTACTTGCCATGCCATGTCGCCTATATTCAGGTTTAGTATACATACCCCAAAGGATACCTCGATGTTTGACCTTCATAAAATTCAAACTATAAAACCCTACACAAGCCACTAACTTGCAATCAACAAATGTACCAAAAAAAGTATTTTTTATTAAATCTCCTGAAATTTTGTGTCAGAACAGTTAGATTCTTCCTCAAATGAGGAAGCAAAACTTGAAGGGGAATCTTTTAATGCGCCTAATCTTAGTTGTTTCTAATATTCCCAGTCTTTTGCAGACAACAGCTTTACATTCATCATTTGATTTTTATTCTATTCTTCAGGACTAGTCTACATAATATCTTTCCCACAGTAACCATGTCGAGATACATGTAATTTTTTGTGCCCCAGGTTTCGTCATCACTTGCAAGTAGATGGTTCTACACCTCTTGGTTATAAGCATTCACAAGTACTCTATCGGCATCAAGCCATAATTTGAGCCTGCTTGCAGATAAAATCCTATGCCAATGGCGGAATGGAGACTACAACAAAAATAGCGATGGAATCCGCAAAAGTGCACAATTATCCAGCCGATATTATCAACTGTGTTTTAGAAGAATTAATTAAAAAACGCTATGAATTACGCGCTTTTAGCCATATTGATCGATTCGTAAAACAGAGGCGGTATCGTGCTAATCAGCAAATTTTTAATCAAGTTCACCGATTACTCTCTGATAAGACAAAACACAAATTCGACAAACTAACCGCTAATGCAACTTGCACCGCCTACAACAAATTGAAAGAACTGCCTAAAAGCACGTCCATTAGCCATTTTAAAGGGCTATTGACTCATCATATTTGGTTGGAGTCATTTGGTTCAACTGACCTATCACTTCTAACGATTCTTCTTGCGTTTTGGGTGACAAGTTAATTTTTTCTAAATCCACTTTCATTTTTTATCCGCTAACTTTTTTTCTCCTTATATCATATTGCTTTACAAAATTTTACACACCGTGAACGCTTACAACTTGATTTTTGTTGAAAAAAATAATAATTAAAAGAGAATATGATTAACGCAAATAGAAATTTCCCACCGCTAATATAGCTCCACTGTTTTTTTTTGTGTAGGGAAATAGCCGTGTAAATAAGCTGCAGGTAACCACAGAATATCTACTTTCCGTGATTCTGCTTCATACATGATTTTAAGCAGATTTTCAACGTTAATTTTTTTATTGCCTTCTTTCACACTACCCTTGATAGGCGGACACGGTTGAATAATCCTGTGTATTTATAGTGTTTATCTAATAAGACTATCTAGTTACAATAAAGCACGATGCAAGACTAATCACTTTTAGGTGAGGCAGCTGAACCCGCCAAAATACCACCATCAATTGTCAATTCTATTCCTGTAATATAGCTGGATTCATCCGAAGCAAGATACAAAACGGCATACGCAACATCCTTCGGATCACCCATTCTTTTAAGTGGAATTTGTCTAGTAATTTCTTCGATTATCTGTTTCCTGTTACTCTCTTCGCCTAACATAGAATCCCATAATGGCGTTAAAATAGCGCCTGGATGTAGT
The DNA here is from genome assembly GCA_031119195.1 of Rickettsiella sp. Classification (GTDB taxonomy): domain Bacteria; phylum Pseudomonadota; class Gammaproteobacteria; order Diplorickettsiales; family Diplorickettsiaceae; genus JAVHYG01. The sequence goes on from JAVHYG010000016.1 coordinate 5,452, forward strand.
GAATTGCAACGAATACGATAATTTTTTTCCGCACAATAAAGCGCGACTGATTTGCTGTGGTTACGAACCGCCGCTTTACTCGAAGCGTAGGCAACGGCTGTCGGAATACCGACTAATCCTGAACGAGAAGATAGGTTGATAATACATCCACCGTGTTTCTTCATTAATTGAATGCCGTATTTACAGCCTAGAAAAACACCGTCTAAGTTAATGGCATGTATATATGATGCCAACTTTCTAAACTGGTATGCTCAGGATCTTGCACTTCTGATGTATAGTTAATTCCTGTAATTCCGGCATTATTGATTAATATATCTAGTCTACTGTATTTTTGTTCAATAGATTGGATTATTTTCTGCCATTCTTCTTCTTTTCTGACGTCTAAGTGCCAATAGACTGCCTTATCGCCTATTGTCTTAGCTACTTCGCCGCCGAGTTGATCGCGAATATCTGAGAGAATAACGTCAGCGCCTTCTTGGGCTAGCAATTCAGCCGTTGCCTTACCGATGCCTGCTGCAGCACCGGTGATCAGTGCAACTTTATCTTTGACTCGAAGTTTTACCATAATTTTCCTAGCGTTTTCCAAAAATGAGCTTTGCCGATGAAGAGAGAGGATTTCCGCAGCTAGACTGCAAACCTTTTCAATCGATGTAGTGTTTGTGCAAACCTAGAATAAATAAAATCTTTTTTATATTAATTTAAAGCTAATCATTGATACGCATAAATTTCATATTCCACCGCTATATATTTTTGAAGCCACTCAATCATCTCTTCGATACTCATTGAACTTGTGTTTAAAATAGTCGCTTTTTTATCAATTGCCTGTTTTTTTAAAAAATCTGCCCAGTTATCCATGTTGTCATTAATTAATTCAGGCTGATGACGATCTTGATGTAGACGTTTATGTCGAATGGCATTTTCGCAGTGCACAAGCACGATCTGATATTGGTAAAAATTAAAACCTTGAAAAGCTGAAACAATAAAGTCTAGATTGACTTGGCCTTCTAAAATAACTAATTTTTTATCTTTATAATGACTGAGTAGATTGTTTGCCCAGTGGTAAGTCATGGCTTTTTGCCACTCACTAGCGGAGCCATAAACTTCAATCATTTCTGCTTCACTAGGAACGCCGATACTATCAAAATGCAAGTATGCCATGGAGTGCATAGGGTATAATTGACTAAACGCCTTTAACAGGGTTGTTTTTCCTGCGCCGGAAGCGCCGGTTAAAAAAATAATGTTTAGCGGATATTTATTTAAATCAGTCTCTTCTTTGGCTTTATATAAAATCTCATTAACAAATTGGGCTTTAGCTGCCGTGTATTGTTCGCGGTCATGGCGATGTTTTTGTGCTAATTCTTTTTTTAAATTTTCATAGTCAGTGACTGATCTAGAATGTGTCAGCAAATAATCTCGAAAAAGCATCTTTTCTTGCCAGTGCTTTGAGCCAGGCTCTACGATATGCACATGATGCGTGCGCTGCTCTGCAAACGGTGGCATCCCTTTGACAAAAAACATTTTTTCAGTATCCGGATTATCTTGCCAATATTGATATCCTAATACTGCTAGCTTTTCTATAGTGATTTGCTTAACGGCCGCAAGCGAGTCAACCGCAATAAGAATATCAATGATAGGTTTTGCGATTATTCCTGGAATAGCAGTACTACCCACATGCTGAATATCAAGAAGATGCTTTTTGGGAAGTATTTCTTGCAGCGTTTTAATTTCAAGTTCAGCCATTTTTGGCCATTGTGAACGATAGGGAACTAATTTAATAGAGTCAGTCTTATAAATTTCATAATAAACTACTTCTTTTTCACCATATTTGATTACTCTTATGTAATCCAAGCCACATTTTTCTAAAACCGTTCGTGAGGGTATATTACTTGGATCCGTAACAGCAACAAGTTTTTTGATAGCCAAATGCTCAAACCCCCACACAATTAGCGCTTTTACCAATTCCGTTGCATAACCTTTTCCCCAAAATTGCTTATGCAGTCGATAAGCAATTTCTATATTGGGCTGTTTATCATCATAATGAAAATGAAATAAACCCGCTTGACCGATAAAAATATGGCTTTCTTTTTCAAAAACAGAACAGAAACCAATCCTATGTTTAGCTTGATACAGAATCGTTTTTTCTAGAAAAAGTTTAACTTCTTCTTTTGTTTGCACGTTACCAAGGTATTTCATGACATCGGGGTCCGAGCGCAAGGCGAGTAAGTCATCGAAGTCTGTCAGCACGGTGGGTTTAAGTAATAATCTTTCCGTTTCTAAAAAAATAGTCATAGCTTAAATATTAATGAGAAGATCTTAAAATGGGATACACATGTTTTGCTAAAGTCAATCTTTGATCCAAGCTTTCATTGGGTTCACCCTTATCTTCAATAAACCACTGTGCTGAAATAATAGTCCTTAAGAAAATCCACGCTAATAAGCGATTAAAATCGATTCTTAATGTGATTGCTAATTTTTCAACGCGATCAATTATCTCGGAAGTTACATGTTGACTGTCCTTGAGTTCATCCGGGCTGAGTAAATCGAATGCGGCTGCTTCAAATGTCGTGTCACCAATAATTCCTTTCGGATCGATGGCTAGCCAATGTGAACCGTGTTGGAGGATATTTTCAAGGTGTAAATCACCATGACAAAGATATTCAGATTGAGCGGCGTTAAGTAGTGCTGATCTTAATTGTTTTGCTTTAGCGACAAAGCGCTTTTCAATGAGTGAGTCAGTTATTCTATCAACGGCATTACACCATTGATTGACATGCGTAGTGCTATTCTCATTGACTTTCTGTGTCGTGAGCGCCTGAACAACTTCTGAATAGATTTGAATGGTTTCAGCCATCTTGTGTGGATGGTGTTTTTTTAAACAATGCCCTGGAATAGCCTGTTGCAGTAATAGCGCATTACATTCCAAGTTAATGTCTAGCATCTTAATAGATCCATGCCCATTAAAAATGATGCAGTGCCTTATACTCGTCTTGAATAACTTGTTTATCACAACTTATTTTTAATACAACCGGGCGCTTATTTTCTTGAAGTGCTAATGTGACATAATTCCATGTCATATTATTGACAGGATTAATATGCTTGAGTGACCACTGTTGTGATAGTTTTTCTATCGTGATAGGTAATGAATTAAGCCATTCTTTTCCGGCTTCGCCAAATAAATTGGTGATATTTTTTTCTAATATTTTCATACCAATAACTAATTAATTATTTTATTGTTCGGAAATTTTAAGAATTTACCATAATAATTAATACTATTTACAATATTAGATATCAATGATGAGTTTTTTACATCTCTGACATTAGAGAAGCTGATCATTTAACAGCGGGTACAAAATTGGTACATGGGACTTATATAAGCACTGTTGAGAATAATTGACTGACGTTAGAATTAACAAAATTTATCGGTTTCTTCAGTGTTTTTTACTAAAAAAGTTGGTCGGGATGAGAGGATTCGAACCTCCGGCCCCTAACTCCCGAAGCTAGTGCTCTACCAGGCTGAGCTACACCCCGCATTTTAGAAAAATGGCTAAAAAACGCGAAGAATTCTATCAGTTTTAATAACATTCAGCTAGCTCCAAATTGGGTTACAGGATTCAAGTGTTGTAAATTTGTAATAACAATCTTTTCTGCTGCCTTTTTAGATGGTCGCTATTCAAATGTGTATAGCGCAATGCCCTATCAAAAGAAGACCAGCCTCCTAGTTTTGTAACCCATATAAAGGTCTATTTTGCAACGAACGCATACTACAAAAATCCTTATTTTGTTTTTTTAATTTTTTATCTCATTTTACAATAGAAACTACTTTCTAACCCCCTGTTTTTTTATTTTTTTAAAATGCCTTGTGCTATAAATAGAATTAATTTTTTCCTTGAATATTTTCTAATTTTTTGTGAATTACAGTTTCATTCATAAATCCTATTGAAATTAAAATTTTTATAAACTATTTCGGTAAGTAGGTATTTTTTCAATTTCTTCTCTACGTCCTAAGAATTTAGTTTGAGGAAAAAAATATAATGACGAAATACTTGAATCATTGCTCAATGAAGGTTGGTTGGTTTCTTCAATTTTTTGTTTTGATATTGAGATAGTTTGCACATTTTCAAAAATTACTTGTTTAAGCTTATCTTCTAAATTAGGTTGAATCCGGTTTCTATTTATAAGCTGAGCTAACTTAGTTCCAATGAACTCACCTAACTTAAGTCCTAGGTGTACTATACCAATGACTAATATAAAACTTACAAAAATGCCGATAATAGGGGCTATGGGCATTGCTAAACTTGCGGTAAGTGCGATAATAGCTAATATGGCCGTGTATAAAGCAACAAAGAAACTTAAAGTAGCTCCTAAGACCCTTCCTATGTCCTGAAATAATTCAGAATCAATCGGGTTCTTTATTTTTTTTGGATTTAATTTTAAATAAGCACGAAGTGCTTTTACTAATTCAGGATGCTCCGGATTACATTCTAATATCGCCAAAGCTTCATGAACTAATGAAACTTGACAATGAATAGGCAATTTTTTCTCATCTACTTGAATAAGTCCATATCGATAAGAAGTATTAGTGAAAAAATCGGATTGCCGTTTTTCTCGTTCCCTGGCTAAGCTTGAAAAAACAAAACCGTCTAGATTCTCAAAATAGGAGGCTTGTTCTGCATTGAAAAAATATTTTTTGGTTTCTTCTATTATCATTACGTTTCCCTCAAGAATGATGTTTATCAATTTTTGTGCCACTGCTGATTGTATGCAGCTAGGCTAGAATTTAGAAAAATCTAAAAAATTATTAATCAATTGTTGATACTCGTTTATGGAATCAAAATTTTTTAAATTTAGCATTAAGAATTGCCAATTTTTTATTGCATGTAAACCCAGCTTTAAAAAATTTTGTAAAGTTGTGCTTAGTATTTGAAATTCATTCGTTTTTAGAAAAGCTTCAAGTTCTTGTTGAAAATATTTAAAACTATTTTTTATTTGATAAGAAAATTTGTGTTGATAGACAGGTGGCGTAAGACAGCCGTTTTTAATTGTCTCTATTAATTCTTCATAGGAATAAGACTCAATTAAGGCGGCATTAGCACCAAGATCTAAATAGATTTTGCAATCATCTTTATCTAACTGCGCAAGGCTACTGCTGACAGTCAAAAAAACAGATTGATTGAATAAGGTTGTCCGCGCGTCTTTAATCATTTTAGCGCCTGGTCTATTGAGTAAGCGTAAATAATTCACTATTAGACTAATAATTAATTTTTTAATTATTTAAAGAGTGAGTTTAAAAAATATGCAGTATAATAAATTAAATTACATACAATAACAAACTGGATTTTTGTTTATAGGGAGCTTTTAAACCTTTCAGAAATATATTTTATAAATCTATATTTAATAATTGTTATAGAAAAGTTTATTAGAATAAAATGCGTATGGTAGGAGAGAAACTAGTAGGTTCTGGAAATTGAAAATTTAGCGAGCGAAGAGAGTGCTTCTCGGTATTTTGAGTTTGGAATAGCTTGTAAATGGACTATGGCTTTTTCAGCATGCGTTTGGGCGCGCTTATTAGTGTATTGAATAGCATTTGTAAACTCAATTATATCTGTAATAGCATCCAAGTGTTTTCGATCGCCTTTGGAAATAGCTTTGCGAATCAGTTTTGCTTGCTTTTGATTTTTTCCCTCAACTTGTCTTAAAGCATAAATTAAAGGCAGAGTAGCCTTACCTTCTGCGAGATCATCTCCTTTGGTTTTTCCAATGTGTAAAGTTGTTCCAATATAATCGAGTGTATCATCAATCAATTGAAAGGCAATACCAAGCTGCAATCCATAGTTTGACATGGCTTTAATTTCTGTTTCATTGCGTCCTGCTAATATCGCAGGAAGTTGGGCTGCAATGGAAAAAAGAATACCGGTTTTTCCTTCGATAATTTTTAAACATTGGGTTTCATTGAGATCCGCATTATGGCAATTGATCAACTGTAAGATCTCTGCCTGTGAAAGTGTGTTAGTGGCATCAGCTAGCAATTTAAGTACACGCGGGTTATTTATCTCTACCATGAGTTGGAATGCTCGTGAATAAAGGAAGTCCCCGACTAAAATACTGGCTGAATTACCCCATAAACTATTTGCTGTTTTTTTACCACGTCGTAGTGCTGAGACATCGATGACATCATCATGTAATAAAGTGGCAGTGTGAATAAGCTCTAAAGTAGCGGCTAATGATAAATGAGCGTCGCCGGAGTAATGAAAGGCGCCGGCACTAAGGAGAACAATTAATGGGCGTAAGCGTTTGCCACCGCCATCAATAAGGTGGCTAGCTAATTGCGGAATGAGAGGGATATTAGAATGTAGGCAATTATTGATTAGTTTATCGACTTTATCAAAATCGGCTTTAACCAATAACTGGATGGGAGTTAACTCCATAAGGCTCATTTATATTAAATTTAAATCCGAATGCTAGGCGGGGTAAGTAAGGCTGTCAAGCAGGAGAAGTTTTATTGCATCTTAGAGATGCCGACCGTATAATGCGCGGTTTGGGGCGGTCCAACTATAGATTCTTACTTCACCACCTAAGTTGGGAAGTTTATTAACCGAGAGATCTTATGCGACATTATGAAATTGTACTTTTAATTCATCCAGATCAAAGTGATCAAGTGCCTGCTATGTTAAAGCGGTATACTGATCTAGTTACCAATAGCCGAGGGCAAGTCCATCGACAAGAAGATTGGGGCCGTAGGCAGCTTGCATATCCTATTGATAAGCTTCTCAAAGCACATTATATATTACTCAACGTTGAGTGTGATAAAGAAACATTGACTGAGCTCACTGGTAATTTCCGTTTTAACGATGCTGTTTTACGACAGCTCATCATCAAACGAGATAAAGCTATTACTGAACCTTCTCCACTGGCTAGGGCAAAAGAAGCTCAAGGCCAAGAAAATAGACGGGAATACGCTCGTGGAGCGGCAGTAGAAGCATTGGCTGATGAGCGTAGAGATTAGTCCTGTCTAAACTCTTTTTAATTTTAATGAGGTTTATATGAGCAACTATACAAATAGACGCCGCAAATATTGTCGTTTTTCTGCGGAAGGTATGATTGAGATTGATTATAAGGATATTAACCTTTTAAAGAACTATATTGCGGAGACAGCAAATATTGTTCCTAGTCGTATTACAGGCACTAAAGCACGTTACCAACGTAAATTAACACAAGCAATTAAGCGCGCGCGCTTTTTAGCTTTGTTGCCTTACTGCGATAAGCATCAAATGGTTCCTTCTTATTGAGAGGAGCTTAAGATGGCAGGGTTTTTGCATCGCGGCGCAAGCTATGTTATGCGAGGCCGTCAACAAGCTGTTATAGTAGGATTGTTATTTACCATTTTACCTTTATTTGGGTGGGTAAGTAATGTCATTATTTCTTTAGTTACCCTACGTAAAGGCGCTAAAGAGGGAGCTATTGTTTTATTATGGATTATTTTACCCGTTGTAGTGATAGCTGGCTTAGGTAATCCATGGATTGCTCTATACAATATCGTAGGGGGTAGCTTATTTGGCTATCTTTTGGCACTTGTTTTACGTCAAACACAATCTTGGGTAAAGGTTTTAGAAGTTGGGATGTTTCTAGGTTTACTAGCAGTGTTGTTGGTTCACCTCGTGATTCCGGATGTAAATGCATTATGGGTAAAACAGTTAGCCCATTATGCGTTATTTGTAAAAAAACAATTCGATTTTACAGTTAATGTCGATCAACTGCGGTTTTTTACGAAATTTGCTAGTGGTTTTCAAATAGCGTTTCTGTGGTTAGGCGTACTTATTAATTTAGTACTTGCGCGGGGCTTGCAGTCAATGTTATATAATCCCGGACAACTTCGACCTGAGTTGGAAGCAGTTCGTCTAAATAAACTAGATGCATCGATTTTACTGCTTATTGTAGTGGCTAGTTTGCAAAAGTTTGCATTGGCACAAGATGCTTTATTGGTTGTAATATTAGCCTTTTTTTTAGCAGGGTTAAGTGTTTTACACGCTGTAATACAGCTAAAAAATGGTTTTTTTAAAGGTTGGTCTTTAATATTTTATTGCTTATTGATTATTTTTTTTCCTTACGTAGCCGCTTTATTAGTTGTTATTGCTTTTGCGGATAGCGGTTTGGATTTTCGGAAACGTGTGTTGCGTAAAGGATAATAAACCTAGTTTGAAGTATCAAAAGCATTAGTAATGTGATTTTTTGAGGAACATCATGGCTCAAGTTATTTTATTAGAAAGAATATATTCTTTAGGGGATTTGGGAGAGCAGGTTTTGGTAAGCAATGGTTATGCAAGAAACTATTTGATTCCTTATGGTAAGGCTGTCCCCGCAAATAAAGATACAATTGCTCAATTTGAGGCAAAACGTGCTGAGTTAGAAAAAATGGCGCAAGAAAAACTAGCAGCAGCGCAAGCACGTGCAGACGCATTATCTGGATTAGTTTTGACTATTCCCGTTAAGGTAGCAGAAGAAGGACGCTTATACGGCTCTGTTAATAGTCAAGATATAGTGCGGGCTGCCAATGACGCCGGTTGTCCGCTTGAGAAAAGTGAAATCCGTTTGTCTGAAGGTTCCTTACGTGAAGTCGGAGAACATGAAGTTACTATACAGCTGCACAGCGATGTTATAGTAAATCTAAAAGTAAATATCGTTGCTGAAGCATAAGTTATTATTCTTATCATATTATGTATGAGCTAGAACAACCATAGCTTTTTATATGGCAAAGGAAGATTCAAAACAAACGTTTTGATATGGTAGACGAAACCTTAAATAAACGAGCTACTCAGTGTTTTCTAATGAACAAAGAAACCTAGAAGCTATCTTAACTGATTTTTTGATTTATTGTTATAGCAGTTAGTCAATAGTTTAGGCGATGCTTGCGATGCAAAAAACTGATCACATTAAATTGCCTCCTCATTCGTTAGAAGCCGAACAATCAGTTATCGGTGGCTTAATGCTTGATAATCAAGCATGGGACAAAGTGGCTGAACGCTTACACGAAAAAGATTTTTATTTACTTGCTCATCGTATTTTATTTCGTACGATTGTCGATTTTGCTAATCATGCAAAACCTTTTGACGTTGTCACCCTCACCGATTCTTTGAAAAGTGGCAACCAGTTAGCTGAAATAGGTGGTGAAGTTTATCTGTATGAGCTTGTGAATAATACGCCAAGCGCTGCAAACATTGCTGCTTATGCGGATATCGTACGTGAACGTTCTGTTTTACGCCAATTGATAGGTATTGCTAGTGAGATAACTGAAAATGCTTTTATGCCGGAAGGTCGATCTATTAATGAATTAGTCGATGAGGCAGAACGAAAAGTTTTTCAAATTAGCGATCAAGGTGTGCGAGGGACTGGACCACAGCGAATCGGTGACTTTTTGGCTAGAGCTGTTGATAGAATTGATATCCTTTTTCATTCGGATCAAACTATTACTGGTCTTTCAACAGCTTATAAAGATTTGGATGAAATGACTTCGGGACTACAGCCCAGTGATCTGGTGATAGTCGCAGGTCGTCCTTCTATGGGTAAAACTACGTTTGCGATGAATATGGCCGAACATGCCGCAATTCAAGGAAGTAAACCCGTACTTATTTTTAGTATGGAAATGCCCGGTCAAGCGTTAGCTATGCGCATGATGTCTTCATTAGGACGTATTGATCAACATAAAATTCGTACGGGAAAACTTAGCGATGATGATTGGCCACGCGTGACTTCGGCGGTTAGTATGTTATCCGAAGCAAAAATGTTTATTGATGATACACCCGCATTGAGTCCTGGAGAGGTACGAGCCCGGGCGAGACGTGTTGCAAAAGAGCAAGGTGCTTTAGGGTTAATCGTTATTGATTATTTGCAATTGATGCAAGTACCCGGTTCAAAAGAAAATCGTACCACTGAAATATCAGAAATTTCCCGCTCGCTAAAAGCGCTAGCTAAAGAATTAAAAGTTCCTGTGATTGCCTTATCACAGCTAAATCGTAGTTTAGAACAACGTGCTGATAAACGTCCCGTGATGTCAGATTTAAGGGATTCCGGTGCTATCGAGCAAGATGCGGATTTAATTATTTTTATTTATCGTGATGAAGTTTATAACGAAGGAAGTCCTGATAAGGGAAGCGCGGAAATTATTATTGCTAAACAACGCAATGGGCCTACTGGTAAAGTGCGTTTAACGTTCTTAGGAAAATACACGCGTTTCGAAAATTTTTTCCCGCAGCGTTATCATGCTGAGAACTATGCATGAGTCGCCCTGTTATTGTAGAACTTGATTTAAATGCATTACGCCATAATGTAATGTGCCTACGCAAAATTGCTCCCCAATCAAAAATATTAGCTATGGTTAAGGCAAACGCCTATGGTCATGGGTTAATTCCTATCGCACGTGCTTTAGCGTCATTCTCTGTCGAAGGATTTGGTGTTTCCTGTTCTGAGGAAGCACTGGTTTTACGTAAGGCGGGAATAAAACAAAAAATTGTATTAATGGAAGGATTGTTTTCAGAAGCAGAATTGCCATTACTAGATAATTATCAGCTTGATACGGTTATATATAATCGTCGTCAATTAAGCTTACTAACGCAACAGCCTTTAGCAAAATCTATCAATGTATGGATAAAAATAAATACTGGAATGAATCGTTTAGGACTTTCTAGTGAGGATTTCCCGGAAGTATGGCATCGATGCCAGTCTTGTCCTTGGATTAATATTGTTTGTGTTATGACACACTTTTCAAGTGCAGATATAACGACTGATAAAACCACTTTGCAACAAATAAAATATTTTAAAAAAATTACGCAAGATTTAACAATTGAAAAAAGTTTAGCAAACTCAGCCGCTATTTTGTTTTGGTCAGATTCTCATGCTGATTGGATTCGTCCGGGTTTGGTATTGTATGGTGTTTCTCCTTTCGCAGACGCTTCAGGTATTCAACATGGTTTAAAACCAGTTATGAGTCTAAAATCAGAGATTATTGCAATTAATTATTTGGAGCTTGGCGATCGAGTAGGTTATGGGGGCACATGGGCAGCGCCTGATACGATGAAAATTGGTGTGGTTGCTATGGGTTATGGTGATGGTTATCCCCATCGTGCTGCAAGTGGAACCCCTATATTGATTAATGATCAATTAGTTGAGCTTGTGGGCCAAGTTTCAATGGATATGCTAACCGTCGATTTACGCACTCAACCGCATGGAAAACAAGGTGATCCTGTTACTTTATGGGGTGCAGGATTGCCTATAGAACAAATTGCGATGAGCACATCAACGTTTCGTTATGAACTATTATGTGGTATTAATCGGGGGCAATTAGTACGGGTGCGTCTTGAGGAAAAAAATGATGCAGGATAAGATAATTAAGTGGTTTCTAACATTATTGTTTATTGTCAGTTTAACAGCTTGTTCAAGTTTGCAATTACCACAACAGAGTAAAACAAAGATTGTAAAGAATGATAAGATTTTTGTAGATCCCTCTATTGCTCGCTTTATGAAAATGACCGATCGTGTAAAGCTGCAAAACTTAGTTGCTACTGCTCAGCCAGAGCAATTAATAAAGTGGTATAGTACTCGTACAGGCATTCGCTTTGAATTTAGGAGTAAACGGATTTTTGTTAATGCGGCGGGTGAAGGTTGTAGAAATTATCAAATAAAAATGAATCGAGGATTCTTTGAACATCGTGCTTTTAATTATACAGCATGTCGCGATAACCAAGGAGATTGGTTAGTGAGCAAATTCTAGCAATTTATTACTACTAGCAATTACTTATCATTGTTTTTTTGAAACAAATCTATAAATTGATATTCTATTTAATTTTCATTTCTTAATAAATAGGACATCTATTTTTAACTGATATGCTTCCTCTAGATTTGATAGAATATTAAAAATTTATCAAGGTTATAATAAATTCGACTAAATTATAATAAGGAAGTTAATAGTGTTAGATTCAATTGTAGGTAAATTTGGGTTTAAGGGGGCGCAAGCTGAGGCTTTCAAAGTATTATTGGAATTAACCGGTTGTGTTAAAAATTTTCAACAAAATTTTGAAAACCACTTAGCTGCATTAGATTATTTAGTAAAAATTACACAAGAAAACTGGATACGAAAAGCAGGGACTGAGCGTTGGGAGCAAGACGATAGTGAAAGCA
>JAVHYG010000151.1 GCA_031119195.1 Rickettsiella sp.
ATCCAACACAGTAATGTCTTTTGCCTTATGATCCTCTAATAAAGGGATGATGTTTGTTTCGATAATTGATTTATTCAAAGGTGTGTCTGTCATAAATATAACTTTTGTTCATAAATATAAGCAAGGACAGAAGAAGGTAATAAACCAATAGGTTGTAACCCTCTGGCTATTTCCGTTCGAATGGCTGTTGCAGAAATTGCTAGTGGTTTTACATGTGTCATTAATAAAAGTCCAGCAGCTTGTTCAGATAGCAAAGAAGGGTTTTCGATTTGAAATTTTTTAATAAAAGTTTGGATCGATTCATTGTAAACCTTAGGATAGTCTGTTCTTGGTACAATGACTAGATGTGCATATTCAATCAGTGATGTCCATTTGTACCAACTATTTAAATTTTCTAAATTATCGCTTCCCAAGATAAGTGCTATTGGAATATTCGGAAATTCCTGACGTAAAGAGATAAGTGTCTCTAGGGTATAAGCAGGTGTCGTTCGTTTAAGTTCACGCTCATCGATCAGATAATAAGGATAAGGAGCAAGAGCGCGTTCTAGCATAGCCAGTCTTTGTGTTTCATTGGCAATTACTTTTTTCCAGAGTATAGGATTTTTACAAGGAACAAAACGGATTTCTTTTAAAGGTAATTGTTCGTACAAACTTTTAGCAATATGTAAATGTCCGTTATGAATGGGGTCAAAGCTACCCCCTAAAAGGCCTAGCATATGATTTTTCCTGCCAGAGTAATACTTAATTGTTGTAATGCATGCCAGATATGGCCTGGTTCAACGCCTTTTATGATGCGATCACAACGAGCAGCAAATCTTAATAGGGTGTGCCAATGTATTAATGATTGCCTTTGTAAAGCTTGTTGAAATACGTGTTGTCGTTTTTCCCGGATGTGATGGATTTGGAAAAGGACTTTTAAGTTTTGACCTTGGTTAAGTTGAAAGGCTATAGAAGCTAATTGTCGACATTCGCGACTTAATGTCCACAGAATTAACAAAGGTTCTATACCTTCTTCTTTAAGACGATTTAAAATGCGTAAACAGCGTTTTGGTTTTCCTAATAGTGCGGCATCACTCAATTTAAATGGATCAAAACGCGCATTATCGGAAAGTGCTTGCATCAATGCATCACGTGTAATCATTTTGTTTGAATTCGAGCTAAAATATAAACTTAGCTTTTCAATTTCTTGTGCAGTGGCTGATAGATTTCCCTCTGTGGCGGAAATCAGACATTGTACAGCATCGTTTTCAGCAGTTAACCCTAAGCTTGCTAAACGATTAATGACCCAAGGCGATAATTGCGAGAGTTCCATAGACCATACGGGAATAAAAACACCAGTTTTATCAATACTTTTAAACCATGCTGTTTGCAGTTGGCGACGTTCTAGTTTTCCTGTAATAATTAATAAGAGTTTATCGGAGGGTGGATTATTGGTATAGATTTTAATCGTTTGAGCGGCTGTTTCAGAAACGCCATGTAGGAGATGTAACTCAAGTAATTGCTTTTCTGCAAATAAGCCATAATTATTACTGTGTGAGAGCAGTGTTTGCCAATTAAAACCTGATTCAGCATAGAATACTTCACGTTCAGAAAAACCTTGCTTTTTTGCGCTATTTCGGATGGCATCACAGGCTGTTTGTACGAGAAAAAGCTCTTCACCACTTATAAAATAAATGGATGCTAAGGGTTTACACTCTAAATGTTTACTCAGTTGTTCGTAACGCAGTTGCATAATAGAACTACCTGGGAGGATAAATTTGACAAAATTGTCTACGCAGTGCCGGAGAGGCAAGTCGTGCGATAAGTTGTTGAATGGCATCGCGCTGCATATCTTCTTGTAGATCGATCTGCGTATTGAGATCACCACTTAATTGATTAGATGTGATAGAGAAGTTGCGTGTCGCATTCACTTGCTGTGGCGGTAACAGAATATGGTTAGAACTATCAACTAACTGAAATAGAATAGTAAAAGAAAGTAGGTATGTTGTTGTTTGGCCTGCATTTCCTAAACTGGTAATAGTCCGGGTAAAATTTTGTGAAATAATTTGTAGTGTAATTGGTACGGGTGGGGATAAGTACACGTCTACGTTGGCTGCCTTTAAGGCTTGTCGCAACTCTTTACTGAAATTCGTGTAGGGTGGATTGGATTCTAAATAAAGTGTATGAAAGGGTAGCTCTTGATTGTATCCACGTAGTTGAAATCCGCAGCCGCTTAATGTCAATGTTAATAAAAGACTACAAAGAAATTGATAAAAATGAGTACTCATAAAGATAATCTAAATTACGATATTAACTAACTTTTTAGGGACAATAATAATTTTTTTAATAGTGTGGTTTTCAGTATAACGTTTAACTTGAGTATTATTGAGCACTGCTGTTTTAATCATTTCATCATCACAGTTTGTAGCAAGGGAGAGCTGTGCACGCAATTTACCATTGACTTGTATAACCCATGTTATTTCTTCAACAGTTAAGGCATCTGCTGCCACCTTCGGGAAATTTGCTTTTAAAATGAAACCATCAAACTTCAGAGCTAACCATAAAGTATGCGTAATATGCGGTACTATAGGAGCGAGTAATCGAAGTAAAATGCTTAAACTCTGTTGAATTATCCATTGTAAACTAAGTTCATAGGATGCAGCATTGGAATGTAGTGCTTGTCCGGCTGTTTGTACTAGATTTAATAATTTCATACAGCTTGCTATGACTGTATTAAATTGTTGCCGTTCATAATCGTGTTTCGCTAGTTGCAGTATTTCATAAATTTGTCGTCGTAAAGTTTGTTGTTCGATAGGAATATTTGTCCAGACTATCGACGGCATGAGATTTTTCTTACGAGTCTCATTGAGTTCTTGTAACCAAGTGGCATTGGTATAAGCAAACGTCCAAAGACGTTTTAAAAATCGATACATGCCTTCTACACCGCTATCAGACCATTCGAGTGTTTGTTCAGGCGGAGCGGCAAATAAGACAAATAGGCGTAAGGTATCGGCTCCATATTTTTTTATTAATTCTTTGGGATCGACGGTATTGCCTTTTGATTTAGACATTTTGGCACCATCTTTAAGGACCATACCTTGTGTCAGTAAACGCAAAAAAGGTTCATTTGAATTTACCAACTCAATATCACGTAGTACCTTATGAAAAAAACGTGCATATAAAAGGTGTAAAACTGCATGTTCAATACCACCAATATAATGATCGACAGGCGTCCAATATTTTGCTCTATCATCTAGCATGGCTTTATTTTGAGAAGGGCAAGCAAAGCGCGCATAGTACCAAGAAGATTCAATGAACGTATCAAAGGTATCGGTTTCCCGTGTGGCTGCTTTCCCACATT
>JAVHYG010000152.1 GCA_031119195.1 Rickettsiella sp.
CGGCACCTACTTTTCTAGCAGCGTAGTTTAATCAAGCGTAAATGAGTCGCAGAAAAGTCGGCAACAAAGTGGTACAACATAAGATGGCTTTTCGCAAAAGCAATATACAAGTCCAATATGTTTGTAAAAACATTTTCTTGATGAACTCGGTTATCAATTAATGAGTCAACATTAAGCCAAAGTAGTTATATTAAATGCTAAAAGCTATAGTTTTCTAAAGAAACATATTAAATAATTAAACAATTTTTAAAATTATCGAGAACCCATGAAGGATTTAGCCCAATTAAAGTGTGAAATATTACAAGGCGTAGGACCTAAAATAGCTAATTATTTGATCAAATGTAGTATTCATTCACTGCAAGATTTACTTTTTCATCTTCCTTATCGCTACGAAAATCGATCAAAAATTACACCGATTAACCAAGCAAAGCCTCAGAGTTCCTTACTCATTAGAGGAATTATTCAACCCACCATTTTTAAGTCACGAAAAGGCTACTCTTATCGATTACAGGATGAGACGGGTAGCCTAGTGCTACGATTCTTCCATTTAACACGTCAGCAGCGCCAAGCGTTTAAAATAGGTGCTTCGTTACTGTGCTTTGGTGAGGTACGAACCACTTTTAAAAAACCTTTTGAATTGGAAATGGTTCACCCTGATTATCAATTTCTCAAACCGAATACTAAGCCTATATTACCTGCCTATCTCACAGCAATTTACCCTAGCACGCAAGGCTTAAGCCAACGAACCTGGCATAAACTCATCCATCAAGTCTTGACGCTGTTAGCAGTTTCCTCCAAGCCTAATACAAAGCAAGATCAGTTAGTTTTCCTGGATTACTTACCCAAAACCTTACTAAAGACAATGAAACTTCCCGATCTTATAGATGCTATCACTTATCTGCATAAACCACCTCTTGATGCATCACTCGATGAATTAATTTCAAAAAAACACAACATGCAACAACGTCTTATCTTAGAAGAATTGCTTGCTCACTCCCTTAGCATACGTGCCATAAAAAAAAATCGCTCACAGGAAACAGCACCTACGCTCACACCACAACATCAATTAACAAAACGTTTTCTTATTGCTTTACCGTTTAAACTCACGACAGCCCAGCAACGAGTAATACAAGAAATCAGTACAGACATAGAAAAACCTTACCCTATGCAACGCTTATTACAAGGCGATGTAGGTTCAGGAAAAACCGTTGTTGCTGCTTTTGCAGGAACCCAAGCTATAGAAAATCATTATCAAGTCGCTTTAATGGCACCTACCGAACTTTTAAGCGAACAACACTATCAACATTTTCATCGTTGGCTAACCCCGTTGGGTTGTCACGTTGTTAGCTTACGATCAAAACTTAAAGTAAAAACAAAACGGCATATTTTGTCAGAAATAGAAAATGGTAAAGCGCAAATTGTGATAGGAACGCATGCGCTTTTTCAAGAAAATGTAAAATTTGCAAAACTGGGTTTAATCATCATTGATGAACAACATCGATTTGGTGTTCAACAACGATTGTCTCTTTGGAAAAAAGGACAACGTGAGTGCTTACAAGCACATCAATTATTTATGACAGCCACACCTATTCCTCGCACTTTAGCTATGACTTCGCTAACCGACCTTGATATCTCTTTTCTTGATGAGTTACCTCCAGGCCGCTTACCCGTACAAACGATTGTACTCTCATCTAAGCATCGTCCTCAAGTTATCGCACGTGTTCATAATAGCTGTATTCAGAAAAAACAAGCCTATTGGGTATGTCCACTGATTGAAGAATCCGATTCTGTCTATTATGAAGCAGTAGAAGCTATGTTAAAAACTTTACAATCCTACTTACCAGATTTACGTTTAGAACTTATCCATGGACGACTCGGCGCGCACGAAAAAGAAACCATAATGCGAAAATTCAAAGATGGAGATATTGATTTACTCGTCGCTACTTCAGTGATTGAAGTGGGTGTAGACATTGGCAATGCCAACTTAATGATTATAGAAAACGCAGAGCGCTTAGGTTTAGCCCAACTTCACCAATTACGTGGCCGTGTTGGAAGAAGTACGCTGCAAAGTTATTGTGTCTTGCTTTATGAGCGTTTATCACCGATTGCAAAAAAACGACTATCGATTATGCGAAAAAGTCAGGATGGTTTTATGATTGCCCAACACGACTTAGAATTACGTGGGCCTGGCGAAATATGGGGACTTCGCCAAACAGGCTGGCAACAACTACACATTGCCGATCTGAACCGTGACTATTACTTATTACCAATGGTGCAAAAGCTGAGTGACGCAATTGTTAATCAACATCCCTATTTAATTGGACCACTGATACAACGCTGGATTAAACATAATAACAACGCTTATTTTAAAACTTAGCCGTCGTTCTAAAAATACAAAAACTTATGTATTTTTTAATCCCGTTCATTAGATTAATTCGTAACTTAACATTATTCGCTAATGTCATGTTAGGAATTAATCTTTTTCCCGATTGTTTGAAGTAAGTAATTTGCAAACACAAGTGTTTCATTAACGTCAACATTTGCTTTTATTGTTGAGAAAAACCCCTGAGAATGAAATTGAGTATCTTGATATAAAGAAACATCGTTCTCTGGGAAAATTACTTTTCTATAATTTGCTTGATGCTTAAAGGAAACAGAACTACTCTTCGCCTTATGATAATCAAACGCTTGCGTAAAAAAAAGATGTTTATAAAAATTATTACATTTAGAATAAACATTTTTAGTTTCGTTCTTAGAATATACGTTTAAAGTTTGCTTTATTTTTGTGCTCTCGTTAGCACAATACGGTTTAAATTCTTGTTCTCCGGCTGACATTAATGTATTTTCACTGAACTGGGTTAATGCTTTTTGAGAATAGATTTTTTTACTTAAACCGCGTGCATAATCGTTAATTTTAGAAAAAAATAAATGCCCTCCTTCCTTGGCCCAATTTACCAAACTATTAACTAAAGAAAAAACTTTTGTCGCACTACTCGAAGCCGACTTCTCAAATTGGAAATTCAGTTCACGCTTAGCACGCGTCTGTGAAACTGGAACATCCGTTAAGTTTGTTGTCGATTGAAGCGATAAATCAGACCTGAGTAACTGTGAGTTATTGAATACACTGGAAAAACTGATGGTAGAATTAATTTGTTCTTCATAATCTTTTAAAGCCAATGCTTGATCTAAAAATATAAAAGTCATAGACAATACTTTTTCGCGCATTTCAGCTAATTCATAAAATCGGCTACATATAATTGTATAAAAATCATCAGCTGAATTAGTCTCATCCAACACATTGGTAATAATAAGGTCAGTTCCATTT
>JAVHYG010000153.1 GCA_031119195.1 Rickettsiella sp.
GCTACAAATTGTTGTTACAAAAAATAATCCGCGTATTTTGGGGCTACAAACTAATCTTAAATTGAATTTAAATCAAGTAAACGTTAACATTGACAAAAATAAAGCTAATTCATTGGGCATTTCAATGGAAGGAATTGCGAACAGCTTGAATACACTTATTGGCCAACCGCAAGGCAGTGTTTTTAATTGGGATGGTCGCAGTTACCAAGTTATTCCTCAGCTTTATCGTAATTTTATGAGCACGGCGGATCAACTTAAAGAAATCAACGTACGTAGTTCAAGTGGAAAACTTATTCCTCTAGCCAATGTCGTTAGTTTATATAATTCCGTAACTGCACAAAATCTCAACCATTTCCAACAATTACGTGCGGTAACACTTAGTGGAAACCTAGCACCTGGCTATACCCTTGGAGAAGCCGTTAATTATTTACAACACGTGAGTAAAAAAATTCTACCCAAAACAGTACAAATCGACTATTCCGGCGAAACAAGGCAGTTTATGCAAGCAGGAAATAGCATGGAACAAACGTTTATATTTGCACTCTTATTTATCTTCTTGGTGCTAGCTGCCCAATTTGAAAGTTTTCGTGCACCTTTCATTATCTTACTTACAGTTCCACTTTCAATAACGGGCGCTCTACTTGCCCTACATTTGACAGGAGGCACTCTAAATATCTATACCCAGATCGGACTCGTTACCTTGATCGGTTTAATAACAAAACATGGTATTTTAATCGTTGAATTTTCCAACCAACTACAAAAAAAACAAAAGTTTTCAATCAATGAGGCTGTTATCGAAGCAGCTTCCTTACGTTTACGTCCAATTTTAATGACAACAGCAACCATGTTATTAGCAGCAATTCCATTGGCACTTGCTAAAGGCGTAGGTGCACATGCACGCAGTCAATTAGGATGGGTTATTTTTGGCGGTATGGCTATTGGAACTTTCTTTACTTTGTTCATTCTACCCGTGATATACACCTTAGTTTATGGGTATAAACCTTCGCTTGGTTTAACAAATGACAACATATCAGAAAAAAATCAGAAATCCACACTTGATTAAGCTTAAGAATTTCGACACTATAAACTCGCAATATCGATTTTTTTTGCATAGATAAATAAAAGTATATTTTTTATACCTATTTCGCTTAATATCAATAAGCCACCGATAAAATTTTTTTATAATTTTCAGGTTTAACCCTCATGGCTACTACATCACAATCACTTATTGAAAGTTCGTATAAACGAATAAATGAAATTAATTATGAAACCGTAGATAAGCCAACAGCAACAGCGGTTTTAGAAACAATTGAACAGCTTGATACTGGAAAGCTTCGTATAGCTGAAAAAAAAGACCAGCAATGGATCGTACACCAATGGTTAAAACAAGCCATCTTGTTGTCTTTTCGAATCCAAGCTAATCAACTGTTTGATGCTGGCTATACACACTATTTTGATAAGATTCCTTTAAAATACGCGAATGTAAATAAAGAACAGTTACAAGAACAACAAGTAAGAATTGTACCTAATGCCTGCATTCGAAAAGGTGCGTATATTGCCAAAAATACAATTCTTATGCCTTCATTTGTTAATATTGGTGCATATGTCGACGAAGGAAGTATGGTAGATACCTGGGCAACCGTCGGCTCCTGTGCTCAAATTGGCAAAAATGTACATCTCTCTGGCGGCGTTGGTATTGGCGGTGTATTAGAACCATTACAAGCGAATCCTACCATTATTGAAAACAATTGTTTTATTGGAGCACGTTCGGAAATTGTTGAAGGTGTTATTGTTGAAGAAGATTGTGTTATTGGCATGGGTGTTTTCATAGGTCAAAACACTCCTATCTATAATCGAGAAACAGACGAAATAATCTATGGGCGTATTCCAAGTGGATCGGTCGTCATAGCAGGCAGCTTGCCCTCTAAAACAGGACACTGTCATCTTAATTGCGCTGTCATTGTCAAAAAAAATGATAAAAAAACAGTCGAAAAAGTAGCTCTTAATAAGTTGCTTAGAGATGTATATGAGAAAAATTAATATTTATACATCTAGTGTATTTGAAGTTGCAATCTTGCAACATCAAATACTTACCCTGCTCTTACGTTGCTATCTTTAAATTGAGTAAACAAAAGATGGTAAACACTATCCTTCAAGTTGATAAGCCGTTAAACAATAAATGCAAAAAAACTCTCAATCTGCAACAAATATTTTGGCTCATTGCTCTTCTACAGCTCTGTTTATGGAGTTTTTTACCCGTTTTTATCAGACACTCTATTGGCAATGATTTAATAGAAGCGCTTAGTTGGGGACGCCAATTTGAATGGGGCTATGATAAAAATCCTTTTTTACCAGGTTTAATGGCACATATTGGTGGTTTATTTGGACATAACGGTTGGGGAATTTATTGTATACAACAATTATTCATTCTACTCGGAATATGGTCTGTTAAATTGCTGACATTAGAACTTACAGATAACCACGCTTATGCTTTTATTGCCGCAACTGTTTTATTACTTTGCGCTTCTTATAATATCGAAGTCCAGATCTATAATGATAATTATATCTTACAAGGATTACTACCACTCTCTGCATTGTTTTTCTATCGTGCTTTAAAAAATGATAATTTAAAACAATGGCTTTTTTCTGCCACTATTTTAGGTTTAGCTACCTTAGCAAAATATAGTGCTATCATTTTTATTCCTATATATGCGTTATATCTACTCCTATCGCCACAACGTAAAAAAATTTTTTTTTCTATAAAACCTTATCTAGCCTTACTACTTTACAGTCTTATACTTCTACCAAATCTAATTTGGTTATATAGTCGAGATTATAATGCATTAATTTACGCGTTTTTTACTCGAGGATTGTTACAAGAATTATCTTATTTACAATATCTAAATAATAACTTAAGCTTTTTAGTAATATCCTTGATACAAATGCTTCCTGCATTACTCGCTTTATTAATTACTATTGAATATAAAAAAAATTCTATTGGAATTTACTCACTTCAAGCAAGCACGGCGTTTACATCAGGTAATAGTAATCCGCTTTTATATAGTTGTTTATTAGGATTAGGCCCTATCAGCCTATTATTCCTACTTGCAACTTTATTAGGTTTTTCACTACAAAGAGAATGGGGAACTACGTTTATTAGCTTTTTAGGAACCGCTTTTCTTACTATTTTTCAACCCGCTATTTCACAACACTCCATTAAACGATTTATTTTTTTTACAATCACCGTTATGTTAAGTTTTGCACTCGGCTATATTATCG
>JAVHYG010000017.1 GCA_031119195.1 Rickettsiella sp.
TTGCACAGAAACTTGAGCAAATGGGCCTACAACAAGGTCAACGTAAAGAAGATTTAATTATTGCTAAGAGGATGTTGGCACGGGGCTATGATCACGACGAGATTAAAGAAATCACACATCTTTCTGAACAAGATTTGCTCAGTTTGGAAGATTAACCCTCTACTGTTCTTTATTTTGGTTTACTAATATCTTAAGCTCATTAATCTCCTGGCTTAGCTTTTCTATCAAGCTACTATCGCTATAAGCAGTAAGTACACTCATCAAAGATTTAGCCTGGTCAGGGGTTATTTCCTGTTCGGCGACACCTTTTAGGATAGTATTACCTATTTCGATTAAAGCTTTAGGCTGGTCTAATTCCTGAGGTAAATTTAGCCTAACAGGCCTATCCTTTGCCTTCGGTATAATCCTTTCCAAACAAAAGCGTAGGGTATTAGTATCGCCTGATTTGGCTAGTTCAATGGCTTGCTCTACCAATTCATCGGCATGAAACTCAAGCAATTTTAGCCAACGAGTTTTTTTATTTAATGCTCCCTTCGGTTTACCCTTAGGATTACCGCTTTGGCCTGGTTGATATTTCATTTTCTGTTTTTTCCTTCTATTTTTCAGGTTTGGCAAAAATAGCACGTGAGGTGCGTGAGATTTGTGAGGTCATCATGAGCCCTTTAAAATCAAGGCCTCAAGAGACATAACCTCTCACAACTCTATTTTTTCCGTTTGTGAGATTTGTGAGGTAATTGTTTATTTTTTACACAATAAATAAATTTCTCACATTTCTCACAACTCATAAAAATACCTTTGTGAGGAGTGTTTTTATAAAAAAACATCATTAAATCAATGACTTATAACAATCTCACAAATCTCACGCGCCTCACACGCCTTTTTAGCTAACCCCAGTTTTTTCTTCTTTCTTAGTTTCAACAATATTAGAGGAAAAATGATACAAGCGGGTTGTTTTCCCTAGCGCCGGAACGTGAATCGACGCAACAACTTCGCCATTTGAGGGATGTCTTAGTAAAAACCCCTTTCTAAGCAAAAGAGCCGTTACTGCTTGAGGCTCAAACCCTTTGCAAAACTCCTTTCTATATGTTCTGGGCAAAACATAATAATCCCCTGAGGTTGTTTTATTTTTTGACTCATCCTCAAAGCCAGCTCTATTATTAAGCCTATCGGATGATTTTAGAAAGAAAGACGGAAAGCGTGACGACTGCGACAAAAAAATATGACGGATATGTTCTAATATCGTTTCTTCCTCAGAAGAACTCATGCCGCTTTCGCGGTGGTCATTTATCCACGATTCAAAACACGTAAATGCCGCTTCTATACAATCGCCCATAACCCAATCTACAATACCCCATTCTATCGCCAATTCGCCCGCCACAGCCACTAAAGCAAATCGTTCTACGACACGCTTAACCTGTCCATGTGCGTCATCTCCCTTGATTCGCGTCAAAAAATTCTGAGCTATCTCATTTCTTTTTTTGATAATTTGTTCTTTGTCTTCCTTCACCAAATGGCTTAAAAAAGTGTCAATAGCTGTACCATGGTTCTTTTGGCATTGGGCTTTCAAGTAATTAGATAAACTTGCTCCATCTTTATGACCGTGCAAGTCTTCAAATACTCCATAACCTTTTCCTGCATCAGCAGAAATATTCACAGAACGAATTTCTTGTCCCGCTTTAATGACTTGTCCTGCTGATTCCAAATGCGCTCTTAAGGTTAATTCACCGCTGGTTAAGAAAAGTAAACACCATAACGCTATATTTCTAGCGTGGCCCGTTTTAAAAGCACGTGCTTTGCCTTGACCATTGGCTAACATGTAAAACACTTCGCCGGCAATACGCGCACTAAGCTGCGATAGTTCATCCAAGATAAGCAACGCATGATTATGTTGTGCGGCCAATCCTTCTAACGCATTATCCGTAGCACGGAGTGTGCGGACGTAGTCTTTATTTCCATAAACTGATGCAGCTACGGCTAATACTGTACTTTTTCCTATGCTGCTTTCTCCCACGAGATGAAAGCCGCCACTCTCTAAGCCTAATAAACCTACTAATGGGCCAGCAAACGCCATGGCTACGGCAAACACCAATCGTGAATTACCGGCGCAATAAGAGGAAATATTATGAGTCCATTCATCTAATGTGCCTAATTGCCTATAGTTATGTAGTGTGTAATCGCTATGGTAAATCAAGGCCTCTTCATTTTCAGAAGAAGGATAATAGACCTTATTTGGCAATAGAAACGATTGTTTATACCAGCCGGTATGGTCTATACAGCGTACTTTATTTTCCACTGGCGTAGTAGCAAGATACTCTAAAAGATGTCTTTTTTGTTTCAAGCCAGGATGAACAATAAGACCTAGACGTAATAGTTCCTCTATTACTTGTTCGCCATTTCCTTTTAGAAAGGTACCAGGCATATTCCAACGATGTAAATACCTATCCTTATCAAGAAACTCTAACACACGTCCCCAGTTTTCATTATTTGGGTCACGGCTTAATGCGGTTATCTCTAGTTTTGGACAAAGCCAAATAGGGAGTTTCCCTTCTTCTTTGCAATAAAAAACGCCGTCATCGTTAACCTCAAATGGACAAAAGGGAGCTGTTGTTTCTTCTAAGCTAGGCGCATCAACTAAAGGTAATTTAAAAATATCTTCTTGAGTGATATTTCCTTTTGCTTCCATCCAATCGATAAAATCACCACCCCGTGGAAGTTTTAAGCTATCGATATCAACCCAAGCCACTTGACAGTCTAAACCTTGCAGCTCGGAAGTAACGTCCTCGCGATACTTAATTCCTGCCTCATCTGCATCACAGAAAAAGTTAATCTTGCGATTAGCTAAAGGTGTAAAATCAGTCGTATTGACTGAACTGGCAGAACCAGACGTTGTTGCTAATAATCCGTATTTTTCCATCGCCTCTACGCAGCTTTCTCCTTCGCAAAACCAAATAGTCTCATTCGCTCGTTCTATTAGCTCAGGCAAGCGATATAATGGCTTGCCTTGATCGAATTTAGGTTCTCCTATGGTATAATTTTTTCGTTCGCTATCATAGCGAAAAGGCCTTATCCATTTTTCTCCGCTGGTAAGGTTCTTTAGACGGATCTTTAACATTGCAATTGTTTTATCTTTGTTATAATAAATATGCGTTCCCGTATATTGATAGTTTGCAAATTCTTTTTTCAAGTCATTCTTTGCAAACTTGTTAATTAGATCTCGGATAATTTCTCGTGTTGATGCGTTACTCATACTTCCATGCTCCTAATTCAGTAATAGCTTTAGTGGACTTAATTCCGTGTAAACGCATGTGAAACTTGAGAGCGCTTCCACCTGATGCCTCACAACTGAAACAAAAGAACATTCCATGTTTCAAATTGACGGAGAAAGAGGGGTTTTTATCCGAATGAAACGGACAAAGTGCTGTGGCCTGATTATTTCTAGGACGAAACTTCTTTAACACCCCCGCGTAATATTCACGGGGGCTAGGAAGCATGTTTGGATCAAATTGTCGCCGTTTTTTATTAGAAAGTGGCGTTAAGGGTCGCTTTGAAGTAGCATAGTAGTGTGTGTGATTTATAAAGGGCTGAGTACGGCTAATACCCAGTCCTTTGCTATTTCTAGGCCTCATAATTATCCTCCTTATCAAATTGAGACGACAAGGCATATTGTTTTATCCGACGTATATCACCGTTGGCGTGTTTAACCTTGACCCATTGCTTATCAATGACGCAGCCGCTGTTCACCAGCTCGGTAATGCGCGCTGCTGGACTGTAAATAAGAAATTTAGAGTGAAGCTCCCAGGTGTTATAAGGACGCTCTATTAGCCTATCTCGCAAAAAGAGAGTTTGCGGTTTTAAATATTTTCTTTTAGCCTTAAGCATCTTTGCCCCCTGTTGTTTCGCTGGTACTTTGTTTTAAGCTGGAAGCAGAAAACCAGTTATCCGTATCTTCTAGGGGGTAAAGTACTTTACCGCTAATTTTAAGAAACTTAGGACCGGTACCTTTCCAACGTTCACGCTGGAACCATTGACGGCTATAACCATAACGATAACTCGCTTCGCTTTCGTTTAAATACAACTTTTGGATCGACATAAAAAACCTCTTAAAGGTAATTACTAGGAAACCCCATTAAATCATGTAGTTAAATCAAATTGACAGACACTTTATCTGGTATCAGAAGTTAAAATTAGCAGCGAATTAAGATAAATTTTTTTGAGAACTTATCTAAAAATGGAAGTAATTGGCCTTTATAAGGGAGATTTTTAAATTCCGCAAAAAAAATCGGTCAAGAAAGATTAGGAGCCAATTCGTTTATTCCCATCAGCTTAACTAACGTATCAGTAATAAGCTGCATAGGCTTTCTTAGGCGTTCAATGTCATTCATTATATATCCTGCGGTAATGTCATTATTCATTTTATGATTCAGTAGCCGTTTTAGAGCATAAGCAGCAATATCTAAACCCTCAGCCACTGTTATAAACGTGCGGCGCAAATCATGTATCGTGAAATGTACACCACTACTTTTCACAACTTTAACCATTTGTTTTCGTGGTTCAATGATATAACCACCTGCGCCCGAGCCAGGAAAAACATAAGCATTAATTGCGCTTTGTTTTCTATTGGCCAATAAGGTATATAGATAGTCTGATAAAGGTAAGGTGTGGTCTTGATGATTTTTAGTGTCAGTTATGGTTATTGTTTTATCTCTAAAATCAACTTGTTCCCATTTAAGTCGAGCTGCTTCCTGACGGCGCAGGCCTGTCATAACAACTAAAATCAAATAATCACGAAGGGTTGTATTAGATAAGGACATTGCACCTTGATACCATGCCGCTAACTCATGCGATTTAATGTAAGTCGTACGTTTCCCCACTCGAAACCAAGCCCGCGTTTGAGATAACCGTTTTACGGGGTTTTCAGAAATCAAAGAACGACCCTGTGAGTCTTCATACTGTACTGACGCAAAATTAAATAAAGCACGCAATATTGCCATCGCTTGATCTGCATAAGCTGCTCCATGCTTTTTGCCTAAAAAAGTATGTTGTTTTACAACCTCTTCTTTTGTAATAAAAGTAAAAGGAACATGGCGCCATTTTTTGAAAGCCAATTCCATTGAACGCTTATAGTCATAAATGGTTTTAGGTTTTAGAGATTTACGCGCTTCCAAATAATCATTAAAAATTTTCTCTAAAGTAATTTCCTTTAATTTAGAAGAACGTTTTTCTGCTAAAGGGTCAAGGCCCATTGCAATCTGGCCTAATACCTTTTGAGCCTCGCGTCTTGCCATTTCTACGGTTAGTTCAGGATAACGACCTAGCGTAATACGGGACAATTTGCCATTGATCAGTTTCTCAACAAAAAATGCTTTAGAACCACCTGACGTCACACGCACACCAAAACCTTTCATTACATCATCATAATAACGTTTTTGTGCTGTAACGCCTGCTTTTACGACGGAAGGAATAGGTAACTTATCAACGGCTAATTTCGTAATCTTCATGTTATTTGAAATTTTACTGTGTCGAATATGTGTCGAATGAATAGTTAAAAAAGATTAAAAGAACTTATAACTTATTATATAGTTAATAGTATTTAATTAAAAGTGATTTAAAAGAAATTAAAAATGTGTCGAAATGATTAAAAAGGGCAATTTTATAATTTGTAATCAGTAGGTCTCGGGTTCAAATCCTGGTTCCAGCACCAGTAAATATCCTTTAAAATCAAAGAGTTATAGCAAAATAAACTTACGTCGCTCTTCTTAATAAATTAATCAGGGTTCCTATAGGGGTTCCTCTAATGCACCTGCTAGGTATCTTATTTTAAACAACAGTTCGTAAAAGTTAATTTTTACTGTCGAATATGTATCGAAATTTGGAGAAAAAAGGGAACTCTTTTTTAGAGCCCTCTACACTCATTGGGTGGTATTTGGCTAGAACTGCTTGTGTAAATATTGATGGAGTATTTTCTTTATCTAGTAGATCTTCATGCATATTCATAAAGCTAATAATTGAGCTTAATAATTCATCTCTTGAAGGCACATCCTTTGAAATAGTTTTGATATAACAGCTCGTAGTATTTTTTCCTAGGATCGGAGCTAATGATAAAAAAAACCAATCTAAGGAAGCATCTGTGTAGGCTATACAACTGCCTAAAGTAAGCATGACTTGCGGATTAGAAAAATCAACTTCTTTGGGATTACGTATTAATGTAGAAGCATCACGGCATTTAGTATAAAAGTAACGGGACGATTTAAGTTCCCCTGGAGTGATATAAGATTCATGTCTTTGTGAGTTTTCAGCAAATCGGCTAGATTTGATGAAATTTGCTCGCACTGTGATAGATAATTACTAGCAGGTTGTTTTGAATGAAATAAATTGATATACGATTGCATCGGCGGTCATAACTAACTCTCCTGTAGTTGGTTGTGTTAAACGTCCCCGAGGTCTCAATCACCTTGGGGAACGCTCAAAATTTATTTACAGCTTTAATGTATTTCAAAAACAGGCACTAAGTCAATTTTTCTTATTTCCAACAGCCACACCTTTTTACATACTAACTCCTAGCTTAGAACTAAAAAGATTTGTTCCAAATAAATGCTATTGCTTTAATTGAAACCTTAAAAATTCCTCCAAGTAACCATTTAGAAAAGTTACGGGGAAATTTAAAAGATTTTTGGAGCATTAGATTCAATAAGCAATGGCGAATCATATTTAGATGGAACAATGGTAATGCGGAAGAAGTAGATATTATTGATTACCACTAGGAGTTTTTATGTTACCTACCAATAGAGAACCTACCCATCCTGGGGAAATGTTGCTAAAAGAATTTTTAGAACCTTTAGGGTTAAGTCAAAAATCTTTCAGTGAGCATATAGGCTGGACTTATACACGTCTAAATGAAATTATTAACAAGCACAGAGGAATTACTGCCGATTCTGCTCTAACACTTGCAGAAGCATTTCAAACTGAACCGGAGTTTTGGTTAAATTTACAGTCGAATTGGGATTTATGGCATAGCCTAAAAAAGCATCGTAAAGTTAAACCATTAAATTTAATTAGCAAAGCTGCTTAGACAAAAAGGCCTACAACCTTGATAGGATTACAAACCTGACTAGGTTAACAGATACCTTTATTTTGGCTTAACAGCTTAAGTTCATTAATTTCCTCTCTGAGCTTTTCCATTAGGGTAGTGTCTCTGTGAACAGTCAGTACACTCATCAAAGACTTAGCCTCTCCAGGGGTTATTTCCTGTTCGGTGACGCTTTTTGGGATAGTATTACCTATTTCGAGTAAAGCTTTAGGCTGATCTAGTTCGTTATGTAAATTCAGATTAACAGGTCTGTCTTTTGCTTTTAGTATAATCCTTTCCAAACAAAAGCATAGGATATTAGCATCGCCTGACTTAGCTAATCCAAGGCTTATCGAACACTACGTTTAACTCACTATCTTCGCCAAACAAATAAAAGTGTCACTCTTTTTTTAATTTAATTATTTACCCGGATCAAAGAAACTACGCAGCCGTATATGGTTGTAACTGATGATGACTTACCAAAAATTTTGGAAGCCATCAAAATGGGTAATTATTTTTACAAGCTCAAATTCATTGTACAATCTATCTAAAAATGATAATCTGTCAATACTTAACAAAAAATTCCTTGTGTTTGATGGCTTCAGATCGTTTCGATATAAGTTTTGTTATTTTATTTTCTATTTATTTTGTCTAAAAATAAGTCAGCAAAAACCTATCAAAAAAAATATAGTTCCCTATTATGATGAATAACAAGTCCTAGAATAAAAGAAGGGGCTATAAAAAAAGTGTAAAAAATTAGCCGTTTTTTTTATAGCATTTTATTAAGGAATTTTATGAATTATTTAAAATCAATTTTAGGATTAATTTTTTTACTGGTAGTGCAAACTGTTTCCGCTAATTGTTTAAGTAATGATAAATGCTATACCCCCTTAACACATTTCTACATCGATGTGGGCGCAGGCTGGGTGTTTGACCAACAAGCATCCGATTATTATTTACCTAGGGATCCTTTACCGGATAGATACGTTGCAAATACTAGTAAAAATAATGTAATGGGACTGGCTTCACTGGGGTATGTGTGGAGGCAAACCCAGGACTGGTTACCATTTATTAGTGTAGGTTTAGAATATAGTTATTTGCCCAGCTCAAAAATTCAAGGTCCAGTGGAAGAGTTTTCTTCACCTGAATTTACGACACAAAACTATGAATATAAAGTCCAGCATCAAAACCTACAATTAACAAGTAAAATTGATATATATCGTTGCGGACGTTGGATGCCTTACATTGCGTTAGGAATCGGTACTAGCTGGAATACAAGTAGCGCTTATCAGGAATATGCATTAACCGATCAACCGGAAATTCAGCCTGAATTTGCTAACAAAACAAAAACTGCTTTTTCTTATGCAGCTGGTTTAGGTATAGATTTTATTGCGAACGATAATCTTTGGCTTGGCTTAGGTTATCGGTATGATAATTTTGGTAGTAACCAAACAAATAATGGAATAAGGGAATTTGCAAACAAGCACTTAGATAATCATATGAAAGCTCATACAGTATTATTAAGTTTACGTTATTTATTTCTTTAAACCGAATTTATTAATATAAAAAAAATAGAAAAATACACGTCTTAGAAACTTATGCTTCAGAAAAGTGTTAAGGTCAAAAAAACGGCCAGTTTATAAGTAAAAGTAACATGGATTATCCTTTTGGAAACGATGCCACAATTACTTAGAGGGTTAAAGGAATAATGAGGAAATTTTACTACTCAAGGAAACTATATGACAACCGCTGCTCTTTTCAAAATAAATAAGCTAATAGATTTTTTCAATAGTATTCTACCAAAAAAAATAAAAAACTTTTCTACTACAATGACCATCGATCCGGTGACATTTAAAACGATTCAAGATGAATTAACGGAAGGAAATATCTATTATATTAGCAAAAAATATCAAACTATTTATTCTTTTACTAACAATTTGCCAATGGCTATTCCAATGGCTTTTAATACAAGCGGTTCCGACGCAGATTTCATATTCAATGGTGGATCTTGTGTACCAACTTTAGGTGCAAAACAAGAATGTAGATTAACAATTACGTTTATCCCAAAAACAACAGGCTCTAAAAAAATTTCGTTGATTGTTGATGTGTCTGGACGTGAATATATAAAAGCGACAAAAAAATTTAACGTTACGGTGGAAGAGAAAGTTCACATAACATCAGAAATATTACAAGACTTGCCACCGCAAGCGATGTTAGGGACAACTTATCCCTTTCTCATACGGTTCAGTGTCACAGGAAGTCGCTCGGCTACGGCCGTTAGTGTTGTTCCCATCGATGATTCAGCCAAGCAATTTGTCCTTAATACACCGATTCACGATAAGGTTATTAGCCAAAATCAGCCACTCACTGTCGAGGGAACATTTACTCCGCAGCAAAAGGGCAGTAAACAAAAAGTAGGCGTATTACTTGCCTATAAAGAAGGTGAGGATATCTCTCGCTATAGTTCTGAAACGAATGTTGTAGAAAAAAAAGGGGGGGTAGAGTTTACAATCCAACAAGATTTGCCACAAAAAAGCAAAGTAGGTACCACTATCCCCTTTGCTTTTTCTATTACTAATAAAACTGATATACCTGCAACCAATATAACCGTTACACTCACTAAAAAGGATTAGTCAATATGAAAAACTTAAGGGAAAACTCATCTATTTATCAATCAAAAAAAAATACAACAACGACCTTTTCTGGAGCTTCTGGTACGAAAGACATTACATTAAATAATCAAACCGGTGGTTTAGTTACGTTTGATTCGGCTAATTCTAAAAATATGACTGAACCCTTAATGAAGGGCCAGGATTGCCTGTTAGCGCTTAATTTTACGCCAGTCGCCGCAGGCACGTATCAGTTTACAGCGAGTTTAAGCTTTGCTGAAGGGGACGCACCGACACCTTGCGTTACAAAACAAACCACTGTGACTGTAGTAACAGTAACAGGAGCAAACCCGGTTAAACTGCCACCTAAAATGGCGCTTAATACTGTAAAACAACTTAAATATACGTTCACTAATGCCACAGCAAATAAGTTTAATGCGACTGGCATTAATCTTACGACGAGCAAACTGGATGATCTTACTATTACAAAACAAGACATTGGCGGCGGCAATTCGGTAGTGATAGATCCACAAAGCTTAAAGGGAACTGGAACGCTTGAGGCTGGCAAAGAGTTCGTGGTCACGGGGAACTTTAAAGCGACTGAAATAGGTAAAAATAAAGGGCCTAGTGTTACATTCCACTATAACGAAGGGGCAGACATTAAGTTTGATGGAACGACAGCAGGCACTGAAGTAGAGAAGGTACTAGTGACTTGTAAAATTAGTCAAGATCTTCCTGATACCATGAAAGTCAAAGACACGAAACCAGTTCAATTTACTTTTACCAATACTAGTGATCTTCCCGCAACGAATATAACTATTACTATCACTAAAAAAGAATAAGAAAAACTTATAGTTTTTATAAAAATAAAATTAGCTTAATTAAAGAAGTTTTTCAGTCGCACGGAGATAAAGGAAGTAAATCATGGCTAAATCTAAATCGATTAATATGGACAGTGATGAGATTATTATCGTAAAGACAAACGAATTTACGCTTGGTAAAAGTATTAATGTTGATAAAGTGCTAAATCCCGGTGGTTCATGCACCGTCGTAGGGGATTTTCAACCGCAGGAAAAAGGTAATCAAGGGTTAACTGCCACTTTTAGATTTACTGAAAGTGATGACGTCGTTTGCTCGACCAAGCTCACCTCGGTGAAAGGCGGACTGCCAGTGGGGGATCAGTTTGTAGTTATTGTAGGTTATTATCAAGACGAACCTAGCTATAAGAATGAAATTTTAAGAGGAAAAGAGTTAAAACCCTATGATCCCCGCAAGACGTTTACCTTTAAACATAATACTGCGGTTCGTATGGCTAAAATTGCCTGGAATCGAGAGTATCAGTATGTTTATGTGGGAAAAGAAGGAGCAATTAGTGTCGTAGAGCTTAAGCCAAAAAATGATAGTTTGACTCCTTCCGGTAAGAAAGTTGAAAGTGCGACGGCCAATTACCTTCAACATGTTATTTGGAACGATGACTTAAGCCATTATATTGCTGTTGGCAACGCAGGAACGATCATTTGGTCAAAAAATGGTTATGATTGGAATTTGGCAGAAGAGATACCTCTTACTTCAGATTTATATGATATTTCTTGGAGTAGTCAATTAAAACTTTATGTGGCAGTCGGTAAAAAAGGGGCTATTTTGACAAGTACAAATGGAAAAACTTGGCAACAACAGACAAGCCCTACACAGAACGACATTTATGCTGTTACTCGAGGGGATTTAAGAGGACGGTATGTGGCTATTACATACGCTGGAGATTACCAAAATGGTATATTGACTAGTTCAGATGGCATAACTTGGAATCATAAGCCAAATGTCTTAAATACAGGCGCAAAAGTTTGGAATAGTGTGACCTGGGGAACAAAAGCCGCCAGCTTCGTGGCCGTTGCTAGCAATCGTTATGTGGCTTGGAGTGCCGATGGGCTAGACTGGACATCCAAACAGTTAAGTCAACGTGCTTTTACTGATTCGCGGGGTGCGAATTTTCATTTTATAAAGGTAAGATGGACCGATGTCCTTGAGGGAAATTTCCTTGCGGTAGGCCAAGGGTTTTGTACCTTTTTTAGTAAAGATGGTCGTACTTGGAATGATTTTACAAGTACAAATACTACTTCAGCGGATTTTGGTTCAAACGCGAGTTTTACGGACGTTGCGGGTATTATTATGTCCCCTTGAGCTTGTTGTTTTTTAGCTAAAATAAAATCGCTTTTACTGTGTATTTTTTAATAAATTATTAAATTAGGGGGTGTCGTCATTCAACGAATGGTCAGCGATAAAATTTTATAGGCCAATTTTGCGGCTAAAAAATCACAGCTATGAAAATTTGCGATCGGCGCAAGCTCGTTTATATCTGCGCCAACGAAAGTTCCTATTTTACTTGCTGCAGTAATAATTTCTAGAACTTCATCCCAAAATAAACCTCCGGGTTCTGGTGTTCCCGTAGCCGGCATTATGCTCGTATCAAATCCGTCAAGATCAAAAGTAAGATAAATAGGACGGTTTTTTAAGTGAAAAACGATTTGATTCACATCCCAAACGTTTTTATCTTTTGCCCAATAAATGTTAATTCTATCACGGTTAGCTTCCAAAAAAGGAATTTCTTCTGCTGAAATATTGCGGACACCCACAGAAACGATTGTAATGTTTGGATGATCCAAACATCGTCTCATTGCAGAAGCATGTGAATAATATTCACCATGATAACCATCGCGCAAATCAGCATGCGCATCAAAATGCAAAATAACTAAATCATCGTACCGCTTAGCAAAAGGACGAATAGCTCCTGCCGTAATGGCGTGTTCTCCTCCAAAAATAATAGGAAATTTCCTATTATCAAGTATTCTTTGCACTAAATTTTCAAGCTGCGCTAATGCTTTTTCCATGCCGTCTTCAATTACAGGTTCCTCAAGCGTAACAATGCCAATATTTTTATAAGGCTCACACCATAGCACCTCATCAAATAATTCTACTTCGTGAGAAGCATGGATCATCGCCATAGGTCCTTTGGCAGTTCCCCTCCCGTAACTGACGGAACATTCAAGACCAAAAGGAATAACTACAGCTTTCGCTTTTTCATAATCAACTGCATTTTCCGATTTAAGACCCAAAAAAGCTTTTTCAGGAGGAATACATCGCATAAGTAGTTTCTTGTTTAAATAATTTTGAATATTTTCGGTAGAGACGTTTTTTCCAATGCCCTCGATGATAAGCATCGCTAGCTAGAAGCGGTAATACTGACGTCGCTTCAGCATATACCATTTGTTCATAAATCGTATCAACTTTACCCCATGAACATGCTTCTTTCAGTGTTGAACTTGAACATGCGCCATCCCGGGAATCTGCTACAGTAATTTGAATAGCATATTTATGCATATTAACTTTCTTACCCATAACTTCCGCACACACGACAGTATCCTGTACAAAATTTTTAGGTGCTCCTCCACCAATCATTAGTAAACCAGTCGTACCTGCTTTAATCTTAATATCTGTTAATTCGCGAAAGTCACGTACTGAATCAATCGTTAAATGGCTCTTCGGATTTTTTACTTGATGTAAAACTAATCCAAAACCCGCAGAAGAATCAGTAAATGCTGGACAAAAAATCGGCACATCATATTCATAGGCTAATTGCACTAATGACTCTGCTTTTTGTGCCTTCCCCTTAGAAAGATAAGCACCCATTTCACGAATAAATTCCCGTGAACTATACGGACGACGCGAAAGCTTATCGGCTATCTCATAAATCGCGTGATCACACGCTTGTAGATCCACTTCATTAATATATGTATCGTAAATACGATCAATATATAAACCGCGTAGCTGATGATCATCCACTAATGGACTTCCTTGAAAATGCTTAAAACCTAATGCCTCAAAAAAATCCATATCAACAATACTTGCACCCGTTGCAACAATAGCATCTACCATATTGTATTTGAGCAAGTCAGCATACAATTTCATACACCCACCTGCTGAAGTCGAACCTGCAATCGTTAAAATAATACTGCAATGTTCATCTTCCAACATTTGATTAAAAATCTGTGTAGCTCTAGCCAGATCACGTGATGTAAAAGACATATACTTCATCGCATATATAATTGGCCTCGCATCGAAACTAGTAATATCTACATGTTTAACGGGTTGTTGCAAGAGCTTTTCTTTTAATGAAGAAGATGTTGGCAAAATTTCACTATTCATCAATGATTGGTCCTCACAAGTTTAAATTAAGTAGTAATCTCTTTCATTCTGTCATATTTAACATTGTCTTTAGAGTACATTGTCATTAAAGGTTCATCAGCGACTCTAACAACACCCGCTTTTTGTCTAAATCCATTAAAATTTGTAGCTAATGTTCGACCATAAGCTCCTATTTGGCCAATTTCTATGTAATCCCCTGATCTAATATCATTGGGTAGATAAAAAGGGCCTTTCATACAGTCCAATGAATCACAGGTAGGGCCATAAAAACTAAACGGTGTAAGATTTACATCTCCCATACAATTCGGCCGTAATAAGCGCACTGGAAAAACAAATTGTGGAATCCCAGCATCAAAAAGACTGCCATAAGTACCATCGTTGATGTAGAGTCGATTGGCCTTTCGTAATTCCACACATACAATAACAGATGTACTTTCAGCAACTAATGAGCGTCCTGGTTCACAAAGTAATTCGATCTTTGGTCGCTTTTGAACAACTTTTTCAAACTCTGCCTGAATTTCGTTGAAATAAATAGATAATCCGGGCGGAATCATACCTGGATAAATCGAGGGAAATCCACCACCGACATTAAAATATTCAACCTCTACTCGCGCTTTATCTATAGCTTTATTCGCCATAGAAATTGCTAAGCGATAAGCATCTGGATGCATACACTGGGAACCTACATGAAACGTCACACCTAGCTTATAAGCCACTTTTCGTATTTGCTTAAGCAGTTCAGGTGCTTTCTGCAAATCGGCACCAAACTTTCCTGCCAAGCTGAACTCAGCAAAAGTACTTGGAATAGCTAGGCGTAAATAGAGATTTAGGTCTTTGGCATTTTCGGTGTATCGCAAAATCTTGTCTAATTCATCTAAACAATCCAAAGAAAAATGTCGCACCCCGCAATTAAAATAAGCTTCGCGAATTGCATATGGCGCTTTTACAGGGTGCATAAAATAAAGAGTCGCGTGCGGCACGTATTTCTTAATAATGCAGATTTCTTCATAAGAAGCTACATCAAACATCGTCACGCCATCGGTAGCCATAGATTGGATAACGTGGGTTTCGGGATTAGTTTTCACCGCATACAAAACGCGGCCACTAAATTGTGTACAAAAGTAATTAACCGCGCGACTTAAAGTGGCTGGCCTAAAAGCAAAAACCGGCTGATTAGGTTTACTTTCAGCGATAGAAGCAATTGTTTGAAGTTCCACCTTGCAATAAAACCCCCTAGCCTTGAGATAAACAATATTTTTCCTGTATACATAGGCTCTACAACAATGTCAATCAGATTTTATAAAAAAAGACCTTTTCAAAAATAAGCTAGCTTTGACAGATAGATTTGTTCATTAATGTGAAAATTATCACTTAGTACGATTCGAAAATGGGTATAATATTCATCGTGACTTTTATATGTCTACCAACTCAACAAAATAAATTTTTCTGTTACATAAACTAAACTTGTCCAGTTGTTTTTTAAGTAACTTCTTTCCAACCTTTTTTCATAATTAATACCAATACATTAGTTTCATTTCTAAACATTTTTCCGTTTTAACATAATAAATTTTTGCAAATTAAAAATCTTTGTACTAACTAACATTAACTTTTTAGCGTAAGCTAAGAGGTATCAAATACTCCCTTATAAAAAAATTAGCAACTTTCCTCTCTAATACAGCTATTTAATTGACTCAGTAAAAAGTAAAAAAATGGATGTTTTTGACCATTGCCATCATAAGTCCTTTAGCTTTTCTAAAAACATTTAGTGTAGTTCTCATGATCCTAAACTGCTAAACAAATCACAAAGTTTATTTAAAGCTTTATATGCTATAGATATTTTTAACAAGAATTATAGTCATTAGTATATTATTACGGTATTATAGTTTATTAAGGTTACCTTGAGTAAATTTAAAAAAAAATTAATTCTCGTAGTAAAAATTTAAAAATATATGCGTATTACACTTAAACAGCTCGAAGTTTTTGTCGCCATTGCCAAATCTGGAAACGTTAGTCATGCAGCCAAAAAAATGTATCTTTCTCAATCTGCTTGTAGCATGGCACTTGCAACGCTTGAAGAACAATTGGAAGGATCTATTTTCGATAGACACGGTAAACAATTGTTTCTAAATGAAAGAGGTAGAGCTTTATTACCCAAAGCAACCACTATCATCTCTCAAATCAAAGAGCTTAAAGAAATGATGACGGAAAATAAAAAGGATAATTTATCAGGACAATTGATTATAGGTGCGAGTAAAACAATCGGTAATTATTTATTACCTCCTCTTATTTCAGAATTTACGCAGCTTCAC
Organism: Rickettsiella sp.; assembly: GCA_031119195.1. Lineage (GTDB taxonomy): Bacteria > Pseudomonadota > Gammaproteobacteria > Diplorickettsiales > Diplorickettsiaceae > JAVHYG01. The sequence continues at coordinate 16,185 of JAVHYG010000017.1, forward strand.
CAAAATATTCATGTTAAATTGGAAATATCTAATTCTGAAACTATTTTATCTAAATTACTTGCATTCAATATTGACATAGCCTTAATTGAAGCTAATTTTTATTCTGATAAAGTAACTACCTATCCATGGAGAAAAGATGAGCTAGTAATTATCGCTTCGCCTAAAGATCCTTTAAGCAAAAAAAGAAAGCTTACTTTTTCAGATATAGCCAATGCACGTTGGTTACTTGGCGAGACCGCTTCACAAACACGTGAAAAATTAGAGGAGGCAATCGGCGGAAAAATACAACCTTTTTTGGAATTAAATGATACTGAAGCGATTAGCCAAGCCATCCAAGCAGGGCTTGGAATCAGCTGCCTTTCTAGAGTTGTAGTCGGAGAAACTCTAAAAAACAATAAATTAACAGAGCTTAAAACTCCTTTTTTAAACCTTAGTCGTGAATTTCATATTTTAATTCACAAAGAAAAGTATCAATCCGTAATTATATCCGAATTCTTAAAAAAATGTGCTTAACAAAAAATCAAGTTGCGTTTGCGTATTGCTAGTGTAATAGAAATAGTCGAAAGGGCTACAGC
>JAVHYG010000018.1 GCA_031119195.1 Rickettsiella sp.
CTTAAATACCATAATTGGGTTTAATTTTTTTCAATTTATTAATTATAATAATATTTTCTATTTTTTAATTATTAGAAATTTCCTTGCCACAATTTGAAAACCAAAAAAAGCGATTAGGTATCCCTCTTAAAAGTAGAATTATTTTAGAAACTAATGATTCTGTCAGTTTAAAAATTGCTTACAAATTAGCGTTATCAAGAGGAAAATAGATTTAACTTTAACCCTGAAATAACTACAGTTTCTTTTTTTATTACTAGAATTTTAGAACGTATGTTTACAAAAGAAAAACAGCATAAATTTGAAATTTTGCAGGAAAAAATAGATTTGTTAATGAAAAAAAACAGATGATTAGTGGAATGGAGAAAGTCGAATTTGAACGAAAGATCACTGTCTTAAGAGATGAACTTAAATAAAAAAAACGCCTTGATGAAGGAAAAATAAAAGTTAATTTTATGGGCTTTGATATTAGCAAAACACCTATTCGTCCAGAACTGATCCCTCGTTCTGAAAATGTGTCAGAGAATGACATATTGATTATATTAAGACAGGCTTATTGCTACACAAATAAATACTCTATTCCATCTTTCTGAAGTTGAGTTTGCAAGTCTGTCTGAAAAAGGTAAGAAAAATAGGTCATATAAAGAAAATCTGAAGTACGATAGAATAATGTTGTTACTATATCAAGGTACAAACTTTTTAACGTTGTGCCGATGTGATCCAGATGAAAAAAATGAGAAGAAAAATTACTAAATAGGATAAAAAAAAGGGAAAGGAAGGGAAAATAACGTATAAATTATTATTTCATCTTTTGTAAATAAAAAGTTAATACTCGTAATTTTATTCTCGGCAAATTTTTTTTTACCTATTATTAGATATATCCTTCTTACCGGATCCTCAATAAGTAACAGTATTCCGATCATATGACAGCGTAAGCCATTTTTTTTAGGCTATTCTGCAGCTAGCTTTGTTTTAACATTAGCATTTTCTAATTATTGTGCAATTTGGATCTGCCACAAACACAACTACAATTTCTGTGAAGAACTATGGGATTAGTAAATTTGTTAATACATAGAATAGCGTTTAGGGTCAAACTTTAAAATTTTATTGAGAAAATTGTTGTATATAAGGTTAAAGAACAGTATTTAATTTTTTTTTAACTTTAGAATGCTAAGCTAATATGCTAGAAAATTGGGTTGATTAAAAATTTTCTTCTGTGTACTTCGACGTTTATTTTTTGAATATAAGTTAAAATAAAAAAAGGTTTTATTAATGACAGGTTTTTTAAATACACCAACTGCTACGTTAGTTAATAACAATAAATATTTATTTAATTTCAATCCTAAAGAAGTTAAAGTAGAAAAATTTATTGATGATGTTTTTAAAACTATACTTGGGGAAAATAAATTTTCGGATTTACGTAATAAACAACAGATTATTGATTCTCACAAAGATGAAAACGGTGATTTGATGTCCGAGGTGCTTGAAGAAGTATTAGAGCTAAAAGATAAGATAAAATTTACGTACAATGGTTTTGATATTAGCAAAACCCCTATACCTATTGAAATAATTAGTAGATCAAGTATGTTAGAAAACAAACTATTAGATTTATTAGCCGTAGGTTATTTTGTTAATCAACTTTATTCTATTTATAATATAACTAATGAGCAATTTGAGGCAGTAAGCAAAAAAACGATAAAAGATAGAAGTCCTGAAGAAATATGTAAGTACCAAGAGATATCAGATTTACTTAGAAAAATTTTACAAGTTAAAAAATGTCTTAATAAGGGTTTAGTTGAAGAAAATAAAAAAACAATAAAAACTATAAAAAAAATAAAAAGCAGAGAAGCCCAGGAAATATATAAACTGCTTAAACATTTGCTTCCGCCGAAAAATAATTATAAAATTTCATTTTATAAATTACTAAGTCCTTACCAGCAAGTGCCTTCTGGCTCAGAACTATTTTCCCCCAATTCATTGAGTTTAAGCTTGTAACAATATGGATCATTAAAGTTAGCTATTGCAGAAAGTTGATACGTATTGTTTGTACTACTTAGTGATAATCTATAAAACCCTTTATCGGTGTTAAAATTAACACCCAGATCGGCTAAATTTGCGTTTGCATAACTATTATTATTTTCTAAATAATAGATTTCCATACGATTCGCAAGTTTTATTAAAGCAATTTTAGCTTCTGTCCGACGAGTTTTATTAATCGCGTGCCTGTATACGGGATAAGCAATTGCTGAGAGAATACCAATAATCGTTAATACAATAAGAAGCTCAAATAAACTAAATCCATATTCATTATTTGTCATTATGCTTAGTCTTAATTTAAAAGCTAACTGTGCTCGAAGAAAACCTTCATTTTCAAGGAGCGTCCATTAGCAGTTACGTTATTTTCCCTAGCTCCTCTTTGATTGCGGCAAGACACTCTAAGAGTATGTTTAAAGCTAATAAAATAACAATTATGATAATTTCCAATTTTTATTGAAATCCATGGGGTGTAATACCTAATTGAGCACTAATTTTTTCTGCAAATGATGCACCTACACGATCAGAAAGTTGCTGTAATAATCCGGGTTTTACAGTGTAATCCACAATATTTTTCTTTTTAAGAACACGAGAAAGTGTTGTTAAATCACCAAATCCATCGATAAGCCCTAGTGATAAAGCTTCTTCACCAGTCCAAGCTAAGCCAGAGAAAAGTTCTGGATTTTCTTTTAAACGGTTTCCACGACCATTTTTAACGGCATTAATAAATTGCTCATGAACTTCTTTTATCATACGTTCAGCAATTTGCTTTTCATCTACTTTTTCTGGTGAAAAAGGATCCAAAAAGCCTTTATGATCTCCAGCTGTTAATAAACGTCGTTGAACGCCCACTTTTTTCATAGTATCAACAAAGCCGAAGCCATTCATCAAAACACCGATTGAACCGACAAGACTGGAAGGACTGGCATAAATATCATCACTCGCAGATGCAATGTAATAGGCAGCAGATGCACACAGATCGTCACATACGGCATATACTTTAATTGCAGGGTGTTGGGTACGTAAATAACGAATTTCTTGGTAAATTTGTGTAGCTTGAACTGGACTTCCTCCTGGACTATTGATGCGTAGAATGACTGCTTGAGTATTTTTATCTTCGAAAGCATTTTGTATGCCTTCAATGATATTATCTGCACTGGCTGGGGCACTATCGTCAATGGTGCCACGTATATCTATAAGGCCAATATGGGCTTTTGCCTTTGCGCTATTCGGTAAATTAGCAGAATTTGGCCATAAAAGTATTAAAAAACTTACTAAAATAGCAAAAAATAGAAGTTTAAAAAAAATACTCCAGCGGCGTTTAAGCTTTTGTTCTTTAAGAGTATTGAATAGTAATTTTTCTAGGGTTTTACGTTCCCATTGTGGGCCACCTGATAATTCTGCCATAAAAAAGCCTTTGATTAGTAGTTTTCGAATTTATTTTAGATTGGGTGTAAAATAGAATTTTCATAGTTTACCTCTTTTTTCTCGTAAGTAATATCTTAATTAAGCATAAAGCTAATATCTTATTAAGATAATTTAGTTTTTAATTTGAATAATTAATCTAGCCAGAGTTTATTTTCATATGACCTATACCAATCAAATCTCAGCGGATGCCACATTGCTCGTTATTGCGTTACCAAAATCGAACGATCAATACTATAAAAGTATGTATGACGATATTTTTGCTTTTGATATCGCCTATGCCAAAGCCGTAATGGGAAACGATAACATTATTATTTTGGCTGATAAAAAGGCTAAGAAATTGCTTAGGAATGAACTCCCGGACGATATTATTTTTCACGACAGTATGCATGATATTTGGATAAGAGATTTTGCTACAGTTCTTCCTACGTCCCCCACCTTATTTCGATATACAGCTACTGCACAAGCCAATAATCAAGAAGATGCGGATTGGGTACAAAAGAAATTCGAATTTTTTATTAAACGAAATGGGATAGAGTATAAACGTAGTATGCTTAAGTTAGATGGGGGTAATGTTGTTGATGATCAATGTGACAAATTAGTAGTGACACAACGATTTTTAGAAGATAATCATCTAGATTATGAATCCGGAAAAGAGCAACTAAAAAAGATAACAGGATTTAAGCAAATAGCTATTATTCCTGCGGATAGCGAAGTAGGTTTGGCACATGCCGATGGTATGTTAATGTTCATTGATACAAACACGTTAGTTATTAATAAATATACTTACCCCCTACGCGAAGAAATATTTAAAGAGTTAAATCTAGCTTTTCCCTCACTTAAAATAATTGAGGTTACAGCTGAACCAGGCATTGAAGCGTGGCATAGTCATTTTCCATCTGCTTGTGGGCTTAATGTTAACGCTGTGGTTACACATCGTTGTATTTATATGCCAGATTTTGGCAAAAAAAATGATGATAAGTTTTTAGCGCTTGTAAAACAGCATAGCTCTAAAACTATTATTCGAATTCCTGCAGGAAAAGTTTGCAAAATGGGCGGTAGTGTTCGATGTTTAACCTGGCAATTAATAGGTGAAAATGCAAAACGTTTAATTTTATTAGCACGCGGTCGCAATTCTAAAACGATGGGATAAGTTAATAAATTGACATCGATTATTTTACTACGCTTAGATCATTACTAGAGCCCGCTTACGATATGCAGCATAAATTTTTATAATCGCTTGTAAATTTAAAAAAAATCCTTGAATTTTAAGAATTGAACTAAACTATTAAGTAGAGTGTTGGCCATTGAGCTGGGATGGAAGAAAAGCAACTCTTTTTAGTCATATCATCATGCAATGGTCAATACGCCCTAAAAAATAGAGTTTAGCAATTGGGATTTTGGCAACGCTGTTAAAAACTCAAGTGCAAAAAATATAGCAATCACCGTTTTTCAAGAGGGTATTATGAGCCTTAATAAATTAACAAGCCAGTTTCAAGCGGCTTTAGCAGAATCACAATCACTTGCTGTGGGCCGTGATAATGCTTTTATCGAGCCTATTCATTTAATGAAGGCATTGATATCACAAGAAAATGGAACGGTGAGACCCTTGCTAACTAAGGCAAATGTTAACTCAAGTGAATTAATGAAAAGCTTGGATGAAGCCATCGATCGTTTACCTAACGTTCAAGCTGCAAAACCCGGTGAAATCTATCCTTCCAATGATTTGACGCGTTTACTTAATGTGACTGATAAGTTGGCTCAACAACGTAAGGATGACTATATTTCTAGCGAACTATTTGTTTTAGCGGCAGTTGATGACAAAAGTGTACTTGGCGATTTATTACGCAAAGTAGGCGCAACAAAAGCAGCGCTTGAAGAAGCGATTGAGGGTATTCGTGGCGGAGAAGGTGTTAGTGATCCCGAAGCTGAAGGACGCCGTGGCGCGTTAGAAAAATTTACCATTGATTTAACAATCCAAGCTGCCAAAGGAAAATTGGATCCAGTGATAGGACGTGATGATGTAATTCGTCGAACGATACAAGTATTACAAAGACGAACTAAAAATAATCCTGTACTGATTGGGGAACCTGGGGTGGGAAAAACAGCGGTAGTAGAAGGGCTAGCGCAACGTATCATTAATCATGAAGTGCCGGAGGGTTTAAAAAATAAACGTTTACTGGCCTTAGATATGGGCGCATTGATTGCCGGAGCGAAATATCGCGGTGAATTTGAAGAACGCCTAAAAGCAGTACTCACTGAACTTGCTAAGCAAGAAGGACAAATTATTTTATTTATAGATGAACTGCATACAATGGTCGGTGCTGGAAAAGCAGAAGGTGCGATGGATGCCGGAAATATGTTAAAACCAACCCTAGCAAGGGGTCAGTTGCATTGTATAGGCGCAACAACGTTAAATGAATATCGTAACTACATTGAAAAAGATGCGGCGTTAGAACGACGTTTCCAAAAGATTTTGGTCGACGAGCCCAGCGTCGAAGACACTGTTGCTATTTTACGTGGTTTAAAGCAGCGTTATGAGATTCATCATGGTGTAGAAATTACAGATTCCGCTATTTTGGCCGCAGCTACATTATCACATCGCTACATTTCAGATAGAAATTTGCCTGATAAAGCCATCGATCTTATTGATGAAGCAGCGAGTCGTATTCGTATTGAAATTGATTCCAAGCCAGAAGTGTTGGATCGTTTACACAGGCGTTTAATTCAATTAAAAATTGAACGCGAAGCACTAAGAAAAGAAACGGATACTGCTTCGAAAAAGCGTTTACAAAACTTAGAGAAAGAGATTGTTGAACTAGAAAAAAAATATGCGGATTTAAATGAAATATGGAAAGCTGAAAAAGCGACATTACAAGGGGAACAAAAAATAAAGAGCGATCTTGAAAAGGCACAGTTCGAGTTAGAAAAAGCCCGACGTTCGGGCGATCTAAACAAAATGTCCGAGTTGCAATACGGTCAAATTCCTAGCCTAGAAAAACAACTACAAGAAGCGCGCTTAATGGAAAAGAAGGAAACCAATTTAGTACGGAATAAAGTGACAGAAAAAGAAATTGCAGAAATTGTTTCTAAATGGACGGGTATTCCTGTATCGAAAATGTTGGAGGGAGAACGGGAAAAATTATTACATATGGAAGAAGCGTTACATCAACGCGTGATTGGACAAGATGAGGCAATTAAAGTTGTTTCTAATGCGATTCTACGTTCTCGTGCAGGATTAGCTGATCCAAACCGACCGATTGGTTCGTTTATTTTTTCAGGTCCTACCGGAGTGGGTAAAACAGAAGTTTGTAAGGCTTTGGCTGGATTTCTATTTGATTCAGACGAAGCAATGGTGCGTCTCGATATGTCTGAATTTATGGAAAAGCATTCTGTTGCTCGTTTAATTGGCGCACCTCCTGGCTATGTTGGCTATGAAGAAGGTGGTTATCTAACGGAAGCAGTGCGTCGCAAGCCTTATTCTGTCGTATTGTTAGATGAGATTGAAAAAGCCCATGCTGATGTCTTTAATATTTTATTGCAAGTGCTAGAGGATGGTCGTTTAACAGATGGTCATGGGCGAACTGTAGATTTTCGTAACACAGTGGTAGTGATGACATCTAATTTAGGTTCGCAGTTGATTCAAGAATTGGCTAGCAAAGAGGACTATGCAACATTAAAGACAACGATTATGGAAATAATCTCGCAGCATTTTCGTCCGGAATTTATTAATCGAGTCGATGAAGTTGTTGTATTTCACGCCCTTACAGAAAAACAAATTCATAAAATTACATCTATTCAGTTGGAACGTTTACGACAACGTCTACGTGAACGTGATTTACAATTAGAAGTGAGTGAAGCAGCCATCGATCATATTGCTGCGATTGGATACGATCCTGTGTACGGGGCCAGACCACTAAAACGTGCTATTCAACAAGAATTAGAAAATCCGATTTCACGTACACTCATTGAAGGTAAATTTGTTGCAGGCGATACAATAATAGTAAATTATACAAATGATAAAATGATTATAACCAGTAAAAATAAGAAAAAAAGTAAAACTATAAGCTAAATAGTTTAGCGTGTGTAATGTTTCGACTAGCTAACAATAGACAAGTTTTTTGAATACTCCCTTGCGTTATCTTAAATTTTTTCGTTCCAAGGCCGTCCAGTTTCGATAGATTTCTGATTTTGTAAGGGACATTGGATATTTAATAATCTCAAAATACGGTGAATAATCGAAATCTTTGGGTGTAAATAAACGAGGGTTTCCTTTGGAAAATTTTAATATGGGCCCCTCATGTTCTATTCTAGGCATTATTGGAAAATCAACGGATTGAAAGGCTTCTGTGAGTAATACCGCACAACTTTCTTTTGCGCTGCCTCCGGGTTTGTAATTAAATAAAGTGGAGTGCCATTTTCGTGGTAATAGCGGCCAGGGTAATAAAAACCGACCAAGGTCAAAAATTTGTCGAAAATCATACTCTCTGCCTAAATGCATTATCGTATAATTAATTACTTTTTGTGCCTCTTCGTGCGCAATATTTTTTGGTCGGCAGATGCGTATATGTTCCTTAGTATATTTAGTTAAAGGTGAAATGAGTGTGCCTTCTCCTAATAGACTTTCAATGATAAGTTGATCACGAGTATCGCCTTGATAAAATTCATTTATTTTATTTTGCATCTTTTTATTTTCTATATCATAAATTCGTCCAATATAAAGTGCAGCATGTGACCAGGAAGTTTGGGTAATAAGTTTTATAATTTGACTGATGCGCTTTCGACCCTCTATAAGCAATACATCACAGGGGCGTAGTTCGTGCTTGAGTTTATTAAAATCGCTGAGTGGAAAAGTCCGAATGGGCTCAACTTCTTGGTTAAGCCAATGGATGAAAGTATTGAGTATCCTGTTAGAACATTTAACTTTCATACAATTCCTTGACGTAATTTTTAAGCCAAAAAAAAGTTTACACCTATAGTAATTAAATTTTGGCTGCGTTACCGCTTAACTGCAACCCTCATATATATTAATACTATGGTTGCAGCATTTCGAAGTGATTTTCTAAAAATTCAATTGCAGAGATAATCACTTAAATTTCTTTAGCTAATTTACTTGCATAACCTAAATAATTAGCAGGAACTAATTTAAGTAATTGTTGTTTTACTTCTTCAGAAAGTTTTATTTGGTGGATAAATTGATGTAGCATTTTTTCATCCATTTTTTTACCGCGTGTAAGTTTTTTTAATTTCTCATAGGGCATTTTAGTTCCATTCTTTCTTAAAATAGTTTGAATAGCCTCTGCAAGAATTTCCCAATGTTGATTCAGATCTGCAGATAATTTTGATTCATCAATATCAATTTTTTCTAAACCATTTAATAAATTTTTATAGGCAATTAAGCTGTGTGTGAACCCAACACCTAAATTACGTAACAGTGTGGAGTCTCTTAAATCTCTTTGCCAACGCGAATTAGGTAAAATTCTAGCAAAATGTTCGTTTAAACTATTAGCTAAACTAAGATTTCCTTCTGCATTTTCAAAATCGATGGGGTTTATTTTATGCGGCATTGTTGATGAACCTGTTTCTTCTGCTTTCAATTTTTGTGTAAAATAGCCTAATGAAATATATCCCCACATGTCGGCACATAAATTAATTAAAATCGTGTTTATTCGTTTCAATGCATCGCAGTATTCAGCAATATAATCGTGCGGTTCGATTTGCGTGGTATAAGGGTTCCAAGTTAATCCGAGCTTTTCAACAAATTTTTTCGAGATTCTCTGCCAATTAATTTTTGGGTAAGCAATACAATGGGCATTGTAATTACCTACTGCACCATTAAATTTTCCTAATATTTCTACATGGGCAAATTGTTGTTTCTGACGCATTAAACGATAAGCAAAATTTGCTAATTCTTTGCCCATAGTGGTCGGTATAGCCGCTTGCCCATGTGTACGGGCAAGCATGGGAAAATTTGCAAGTTCTTTAGCCAATTTTTTTAATTTGTCTATAAGTTTTTCGATGGAGGATAATAAGTATTTTTCACGTGTTTCTTTCAGCATCAAAGCATAGGCTAGATTGTTAATATCCTCTGAGGTGCAAGCAAAATGGATAAATTCAGAACTTTTGTTCAATTCAAGGTTTGTTTTTAGTTTCTTTTTTAAAAAATATTCAATAGCCTTAATATCGTGGTTTGTTTTCGCTTCTAACTTTTTAATTTCCTTTGCATGGTTAATACTAAATTTTTTAACAAGCGTATCAAGTTCTTGCTGTGTTTTTTTAGAAAAAGGTTTAATTTCCTTAATCTGAGGTTCGTTTGCGAGAGTTTGTATCCAGCGAATCTCAACTAAAAGTCTAAAGCGAAATAAACCATATTCACTGAATAGTGGGCTTAGTTCCGCTGTTTTATCGAAGTAACGTCCGTCAATAGGAGATATCGCGCTCAAAGGAGTTAATTGCACACAGACCTCGATAAAAAAAATAGTTGATAAATGATTACATTTTAGCAAGATAAGCGTCAAAATCGTATAATTTCTGCTTTATCTTCGTATATAATGATATTTAATTTAAATGTAATTTAATTAATAATGCTTTAGATTTCATCAGGCCCCTTATCTATGTCAAAGTTTTCAGACTTATCATGTCGCTTTTCTTTTTCTTTTTTCTTATGTTTATTGATCTGAAGCTCAAGTTTGTCTATCAAAGCATCGATAGCACTATATAAATCTTCAGATTCAGAGCGTGCATAAAATTCTATTCCATGTTCATTAACGAGAGCCTTAGCAACTTGTTGTAAATTTTCCAGGCTTAAGGTTATATGTACAGCAGTGGTTTTAGAAGTAATGCGCTCTAATCGTTTAAACTTATCATCTATGTGTTGTTTTAATGCGCCCGTTACTTTTATGCCATCATTTGTAATAGTAATTTGCATTAGGGACCCTCTTTATAAATTTTATTAGAAGTTTCGCGAATAGAACTCAGTAAATGAGTTTTACTCTTTCCAAATAATGATTTACTCGTTTAACGCGAAGCGAAACAATGTAAAATACTGTAAACTGAACAGCCATGCTCAGTACATTCGCTTGCCATCTTCCCATTATGTTTCTAAGCTCTAGTATACCGTAGCTTTCACTTCTAAAATAGGAAAAAGGATTGGGGTTTACCTTTGAGCTCATTATTTAGCGAGTATGACTCAAAAAGCGTGGTTTTTGAGTACCGTAACGAGCACTTTGTGGGAGGGGTATGTAATTAACGGAACGCAGAGAATACTGTGCTTTCTGACCATCATCGCATCAAATGACAACACTTTCTAAAAAATTTAGAGATCGAATTCATGACCCAAGTAAACTTCGCGAACGCGTTGATTATTTAATACTTCTTTCGGCGTACCCGCGTAGATGGTTTCACCTTCGCTGACAATATAGGCGCGTTTGCAAATGGTTAGCGTTTCTCTAACGTTATGATCAGTAATCAATACACCAATGCCACGATGACTAAGATGGGTAATCATACGTTTTATATCAACCACAGAAATGGGATCAATGCCTGCAAAGGGTTCATCTAATAGCATAAATTTAGGTTCCATTGCTAAAGCACGTGCAATTTCTACACGTCTTCGTTCCCCTCCTGATAAACTTATTCCTAGAGTATCGCGGATATGGGTAATATGAAATTCGTGAAGTAAATTTTCTAAATGCTGTTTACATTGTGCTTTAGTAAGATCTTTGCGTAATTGAAGGATAGCAAGAATATTATCGGCAACAGTTAATTTGCGAAATATGGAAGGTTCTTGCGGTAAATAACCTATACCTTCTTTGGCGCGCTTATGCATAGGCAGGTTAGTAATGTTGCGATTATTAAGTAAAATTTTCCCCTGAGCACTATCAACTAAGCCAACGATAAGATAGAAGCTGGTTGTTTTCCCAGCGCCGTTTGGACCTAATAAACCAACGACTTCACCTGGTTCTACTTCAAGTGAGACATTCTTCACCACAACACGGGCATGATAACGTTTTGCTAAATTGATGGCTTGTAGTTTATTACTCATGAGTGCATAGATTGAATTGGAGCCAATAGAATTTTGGTATGCCCTTCTTTAGATAAAGGGGAACCTACTGTTTTTTTCTTAAAATCATAATTAATTTGTGGTCCTTGGAAGTGGTTTCGGCCTTGGATAATTTGAGCATTTCCGACGGCCTCTAAGCAATCTTTTAGCGGATAATAATAGATAGTGTCTCCAGTAGCAATCAACTTTGGCCTATTATTAAAAACGAGCGCCTGATAACACGCGGGATGTCCAATGGCTATAATCTTGAGGATTTGACCTTGTTTGTTAGAATAACTGATTGCATATTCGGCAGTAAGAATTCGTGTTCCTTGGGTTAACTTAATATGTCCTTCATAAATTCCAATATGGGTCTCATTATTAAATTTTAGGGTATCTGCGTCAACATTGATGAGTTGTTGGTTATCGAAGTCGTTTGCATAAGTGGTAGAACAAAAAAATAAAGTTATTAGTGTCAAACTCAAAAATAGCATTTTTTTAAAATTTTCTTGTATTCTCTTTAAGAACGCTTGTTCCCGCATTTTAACCTCACTTACTTTTTAGTAGGCTTGAGTTGTCCTTTAACTTGCGATAATAGTTTGATAGTTTTTGTATTAAAATCGGCATGCAGACCTACGGCATGAATGACTTGATTTTCCTGGATGATGGCAACAGGTGCAGAAGTTTCAGCTGTTTTTTCTTTAAGATTAACATTTAAGGTGGATGTTGTTAATGTAGAGCTAGGAAATGTGTTCAGTCCTTTTTTTTGCTTAAGTGTTACATTATCCCAAAGATGTAGAAGATTATTATTCTCTTTTAATTTACCATAATGTGCTGAGAGTTCCCATGATTCATTATTTTTTAAAAATAGATTAAATAATGGTTTCGAGAGAGAGATACTATCGTCTAGAGGATAGTGTACGGACAGTGGAGTTTTTAATTGGTCATAAAGATTCCCTTCAATATCCGTATGAAAAATAATAACTTCTGTCGCATAAGCATCAGGTAGATGTCGCGCCGTAAATTTATTGACAGGGCGTGTGATTTGCTGCCAAGTATACCACGTTCCCAATAAGATCAATGAGATGAGAATCAGGTTAATAAATAATGTTTTAGAAAACATGCTAGTTTACTGGGAAATTAACGTGTATTTAAATGCTAGCTATTTAATGCCTTGACTCAGAATATCATGAATATGGATAACACCTAGAGGTTTTTCTTCAGAATCAATAATAACTAAGGTAGTGATTTTTTCATCCTCTATAATGCGCAAAGCCTCAGTTGCAAGAAGATTAGCTGTAATGGTTTTACAATTGCGCGTCATGACCTCATCGATAGGAGTTGACTGTAAGTTTAAATTTTTATCGATGGTACGTCTCAAATCTCCGTCTGTAAAAATACCCAATAATTTTTTATCTTTATTCGTAATAATAGTCATTCCTAAACGCTTTTTTGATATTTCAAATAAAGCATCTATGATGTGCGTGCCGGACGTTACTTGTGGAATGGCTGAACCCGTATGCATAATATCAGCTACTTTTAGTAATAAACGGCGACCTAATTGACCTTTGGGATGAATTTTAGCAAAATCTTCACGAGTAAAGCCACGTGCATTGAGCATAGATACAGCGATAGCATCTCCCACTACTAATGCAGCTGTTGTGCTTGAGGTGGGCGCTAAACCTAAAGGACAGGCCTCCTTTTCAATGGCAATACTAAGCGTTACGGTAGCGTGCTGCGCTAAGCTAGAATGAGAATTACCTGTGATAAGAATAACAGGTATCTTTAATAATTTTAGGGTAGGGAGGATACTGATAAGTTCATCGGTTTCTCCTGAATACGAGATAGCTAAAACGACGTCTTTAGAACTGACCATACCCAGGTCACCATGGTTAGCTTCAGCAGCATGTATAAAAAATGCTGGACTTCCTGTACTCGCAAGTGTAGCGGCGATTTTTTTACCTATATGTCCAGACTTGCCCATTCCAACGACAATGATATGTCCTTTACAATCGAAGAGAATATGACAAGCTTTTTCAAAATTTTCTCCAATCTGTGTAGCTAGGCTATTAATTACTTCTGCTTCAATTTTAATGACTTTGAGTGCAGATTCACAAAATTTTTTATCATTCATAGCTTAGTAGTAAGTGGAAAATGGGGCCGTCAATCACAAAATTGGTAATTTTGCATCACTTTATTAGAACATACAATATAAAACGTAATTGTCTAATTTGGATTTTCTAGACTTAACATACGGGTATTATTTGAATAAGCAAATAATTCAGCATAGCGTCCCCAATCAATGACAGTGCGTAGTACACGTTCGGCTTCTTTTTCGCTCAAGGAATCCTCTAACTCATTTAGAAAACGATCTTTAGATGCCCGCTGTCCAGTGGTAAGTCGTTCTTCTAACACTTGGCGAATATGTCTAGCAAGAGGGACATATCGTAGTAAATGCGACGCAAATATTTTTTTTCGTTCTAAAATATCTGCATTTGCAAATAATTTACCTGCTTCAGTGAGGATTAATTCGCCATTACTAATATAAGCAAAACCTAAAACGTCCAAGACTTCGGTCAAAGGAAATAAATCATCAACGTTTAAATGTAAAGACTCAGCCAGTTCTGGCAGGCTAATATGGCCTTGATGTTCAGATTCATCCAATGTTTCCAATAAACCGCTAAGTTCAGAAATATCAGCATCAGGTAAGCGATAGCCTATATCAGTAATGCGAGGTGATTGTTCTTTGTGTAATAACTTTTTCCTTTCATACATCTGACGTGTTATTAAGGAATAAATTTGATCCACCAATTTTCGAAAAGTCGGATCTTGTTCCGCGCGTGGATAAGGTAAATCAACGTTTAGTTCTGCACGAATACTGCCCGGATCACTATCAAAAACAATAATACGATTAGCAAGTAATACGGCTTCTTCAATATTATGCGTCACAAATAAAATACCTCGTGTTCCTGTTTGTTTAGCTTCCCATAGATCAAGAAGATCACTTTTAAGGTTTTCTGCCGTTAGAACATCTAATGCTGAAAAGGGTTCATCCATGAGTAAAACATCAGGGTTAACAACAAGTGCGCGTGCAAAACCCACGCGTTGACGCATCCCACCGGATAGTTCTCTAGGATAAGCTGACTCAAAACCGTCTAATCCAATGATATCGATAGCTTTTAATGCGCGAACTCTGCGTTCGTTATGAGGAATACCTAATGCTTCTAGGCCGAGCTCAACATTTTCTAAGACAGTTAACCAAGGCAAAAGAGCAAAGTTTTGAAAAACCATTGCCATACCTTGAACGGGGGCGCGTACTACCTGATTACGATAAGTTACCGTTCCGTTGGTAGGTTCAGCAAGTCCAGCAATTATGCGCAACAGGGTCGATTTCCCTGAACCTGATTTTCCTAATAGTGCAACAATTTCACCTTCATAAAGCTCAAAATTGACGTTATCTAATACTAATAATTCTTGCTGTTCTTTTTTAAAAGATTTATTAATATTTTTTACACTAAAAATGGGTTGCTTTGTCATGGTATTTTTCTCTAATTAATCCAATTTATAATGAGAATGAGCTAAGTTATAAAGAGGACGCCAAATTAAGTGATTCATAACGAGCACAATAGCGCTCATAGTTGCCATGCCTAATGCTACGCGTGGAAAGTCACCGGACGAAGTATATTTCGCAATATAAGCGCCCAAACCGCTTGCGCTTAGTGTTGTTGCACCCCAACTGACAACTTCAGCAATAATGCTAGTATTCCAACAATTACCGACGGCAGTAATAGTACCTGTAATCCAATAAGGAAAAATTCCCGGTAAAACAAAGGATTTCCACCACTGCCAACCTTTTACACCAAAATTAGCCGTGGCCTGTCTTAAATCCTCCGGTAAGGCAGATGCACCTGCAACGACATTAAATAAAATATACCATTGTGTTCCTAACAGCATCAGCGGCGTTGTCCAAATATTAACGTTTAATTGATATTTAAGTATGAGTATAACAACGATAGGAAATAAAACATTGGTAGGAAATGCTGCTAAAAATTGTGCTATAGGTTGCACAATTTGTGCAGCTCGGTTGTTTAATCCTATTAAAACACCTACAGGCACCCAGACAATACTACACAGTAAGGTAACCACAATGACTCGCAAGGTGGTAATGCCCCCCAAAAATAACACATGACGTATTTCAGCCAATGAAATATGGATGAAGATAAATTTTGATAAAAGCCAAATTGCAACTAAGGTTATCGCTACGATTGCAACATACCAAATACTATTGAAAATTTTTTCTAGACTAGTTTTTTTAGGTCTTTTTATGGAAAGTGAGTGATTCAAAAAACTTAAGTTAATAAATAATTTACTTAATTTTTGGAAAAAATAGCCACAGTATTTTAAAATAGATGTGCGTTGTAAAAGTGTAGTAACCCAAGATCGGGGGAAATATTCTTGACTTACATGTTCAAAGGTAAATTTTTTCGACCAGTTAAGTAAAGGTCTAAAAAATAACTGATCATAAAGCAATATGACAATTAGCATTGTTAAAATTGTATAAACAACTCCCATCACACTGGAGTGGTTAATAGCTAAGCCTAAATAAGAACCCACGCCGGGTAGAACAATGGTTTGGTTGCTGACGGAAATACTTTCAGAAGCAATTAAAAAAATCCAGCTACCTGACATGGACAACATCATATTCCAGAGCAGGCCAGGGATACTAAAAGGTACTTCTACGCGCCAAAAACGTTGCCAAGCAGAAAGATGGAACATGTCAGCGGCCTCTTTAAGTTCTTCGGGAACAGAACGTAAACTTTGATAAAAGCTAAGTGTTATATTCCAAACTTGTGCCGTGAATACAGCAAATATAGCAGCTGCTTCAGGGCCTAGACGGCTGCCATGAAAGAGAGCGATAAAGCCCACCACAGTGATTGACAATAGTCCTATAACAGGTACAGATTGTAAAATATCAATGCAAGGAATAATAATATTCTCAGCGCGTCTATTTTTAGCGGCTAAGGTTCCAATGGTAAATGTAAATAGCAAAGAAAGGACCATTGCTGAAAATAAACGCAAGGTAGTAAATAGCGCATACTTCGGAAG
>JAVHYG010000154.1 GCA_031119195.1 Rickettsiella sp.
TGTATATAGGATTTGACTTAATTGCGCATTGTGCAGAAAAATTATTTTCAGGTCCCATTCCATTTCAACCAAATGCAAAAGCTTTTGCTGTATTAGGCATTCCTAACTCAGAATTGTTTGTAAAATTGGCTGGGCTCATTGAATTAAGGGGTACAATATCACTTGGCCTTGGTTTTTTTACACGCATTGGTGCAATAGCTTGGAGAGGGAGGTAAATATTCTGTCGACCGTGTTGCAAGAAAACTATAAGTTACCTTCTTGGATAAAGAAATTAATGGGTTCAGCTATACTTCGCACATGAATAGTGAATTTAAGTGACCATTCTTTAATTAATATTTTTTTCTCGCGTCAAACTTATAAACTTACATGATAAAAATCTTTAAGAGAAGAAGTGTGTATTCTTTTTTGCCTTTGAAGACGGCGCGTAAGCAATCGCTATAGCGGATGAAATAAAAAAATAATATTTTCATACACATACGATTTATCAAACAATAAAGTATTTTATTTGATAAATTTTCAGATAGTTATGGATATCAATAGTAATACTATTGGCTTATATTTTTTTGATTTTGAATTTATGTGAAGTGGTATAACCGGAGATTAAATTGTTAAAACGTGATATTTCTACTACAAATCTATTAATTGTGGCTGCGGGCGGTATGATTGGTTCGGGTTGGTTATTTACGCCTTTTGTTGGGGCGCAAATGGCGGGGCCCAATGTTTTGATAAGTTGGATTATTGCAGCAGTTTTTATGCTATTTATCGCATTACCGCTTTGTGAGCTAGGGGCAATGCTCCCATTGTCTGGCGGAATGGCTAATTATCCGACGTTTACGCATGGTAGAGAAGTTGGTTTTTTATTTTCCTGGGTAACCTGGTTATCCTATGTCGTAATGACGCCCATAGAAATTCAAGCTATTTTGCAATATAGCAGCCATTTTTTTCCTGAACTACTTGTTAAAGAAGCTGCTTATTTTAAACTTTCAAATTTGGGTTATATTGCTGCTATAGGTATTATGTTTGTTATTGTACTATTTAATACCTATGGCATTAAATTTCTTGCGGAATGTAATAAATATGCGAGTATGGTGAAATTTATTTTTCCATCTATTGCCATCGTGTCATTAATGGAATCGGCAAATTCTTTTCAAAATATTCATTTAAATTTAACAAACGGCCAAAGTTGGGTACAGATATTTTCTGCCTTATCGGCCGGAGGTGTTGCATTTGCTTTTACAGGTTTTCAAAATGGACTGATGTTAGCAGGAGAAGTAAAAAATCCACAAAAGACAATTCCAATCGTGATGTTGGGAGCAATATTAATTGGTTTTATTTTATATTTCACCTTACAATTCAGTTTTCTAATGGCCGTGCCAAAAATATATCTGCAGCATGGTTGGAATCAGCTTTCGTTTCCAGGAGATAGTGGCCCTCTTGTAGGACTAGCTCTCTTATTAGGACTAGGTGTAGTAGCTGTTTTATTATTATTTGACGCGGCTTTTTCACCTTTAGGGACTACGCTTGTTTATACAGCTGCGACCTCGCGTATTCTATATGGAATGGCGCTTAATAATCATCTACCTCCATTTTTTTTAAAAGTGAATCGGCATCATATCCCTTACATTACCTTGTATGCTAACTTTTTGGTGGGTTCATTATCGTTTCTTCCGTTTCCGGGATGGCAAAAAATGGTAGCTTTTTTAGCTTCGGCTAGCATTTTTTCTTATGGCGTAGGCCCTATTTGTTTATTAGCATTACGTACTTTGCATCCATTGCGATATCGTCCTTTTAGATTGGCGAGTTGTTTTATTTTTTGTCATATTGCTTTTTATGTTTGTAATTTAATGCTTTATTGGTGCGGCTTTACAGTGATTTGGAAGCTTTGGCTCGCTATTGTTGTGGGAGTTGCTGTCTATTTTTCTTATCAACGCGATCATATTTTTTTAAATAAACCTAGTTTATATTGGTTTTTTTCGTATGTATCGTTTTTACTTTTATTTTCTTATTTAGGCCCTTTTGGGGGATTGGGTGTATTAAAATTTCCTTTTGGTATGCTGCTTATTTTTCCTTTTAGTTGTTTAATACTTTATTTATCCCAACGTTGCTTAGTGACTGATGAAGCAAGACAAGAAGCACGTGAGTTGATGAATAAACAACTTCAAGAGATTAATATTCCAAAGTGATTAAGCTGTTTTTTTATAATTTTTTTATCTGAATTACTTAGTGATACTAAACGTTTTATCTACTATTGTACAAATAGCTGCTCTTATTTGACCTTCTTAATTTAATTTTCTGGTAAATTTTTATTTTTGAACAACTAGATGATACTAATCAAACAATTAAATTAAATAAATAAAAAATTTATAATAATTTCTTAAGATTTCACAGTTAAACTTTTATTATTATTATTTGAAATTACAAGAAACAATCAAAAAATATAAAAAAATATATCCTATGAAAGTTAAACAAAAGAAGGTTCCAAAAAAAGACTCCCATATAACTGTCCCTAGTTCTTTACAAGAAAGAAGAAAAATAAAACTTAAATTAAATCTAAAGCCTTTTTTATTTACAAACACGTTTATTCAGGAGACTAAATTTAATTTAGTATCAACTCCAACCGAACTATGTTCTACAGCAGATATGGAGAAATATACGAATGGAATAGAAACTACCTACTTAAATACGCGTGTTGATGGAAAAGGAAATACGTTTTTCAAATTTTCAAATAATCTTATATTTAAAAAAGGAAACAAAATACTTAGTAATGGTCAGCAAGGCGAGGTTGATTCTGTTACTGCCTACACACCTCATCAAACAAGAAGTTATCATCTGGTTAAAAAAACAGGTAAGGAAGTAATCAAACGAGAAGTTTCATTTCTTCGTGCCATGAATAAAAGTATGGGCATTTCTTTAAATTCAATACAAAAAATTGTGCATTGGCAAGGTGATGTAACCCGGACAAGTTACTACTCTCGTTATGAAAAAGGAGGAGATTTAAAGTTGCATCAACCGTACATTCAAGAGCAGTATCATCTCAATGATAAAAATGTGCTAAGTTATTTATTTAGTATAATGATGCAGCTAGCCGAAGGTCTTTCTGTTTTACATGATAGCCAATTTAAGGATGAAGGGGGGGGCATTCATTTTGGTATAGTTCATAATGATTTAAAACCAGCGAATATTTTCGTTAAAGAAAATGGCCATATTGTTATTGCTGATTTTGGTTGCGCCTATTT
>JAVHYG010000019.1 GCA_031119195.1 Rickettsiella sp.
CGGCAAGGAAGCCAATAAGGTTTGCAAATTACGGGTTGTCTGTTTCATTTCTACATTTTTTGCAATAAACTTTAAGCTTTGATTATTAATTTTTAATAATTAAACAAGATATATTCAATTAACTAAATTAATTCAAGCAAAAGATGAAGGCTTTGCCGATTGATCCCATTGATAACCTAATCCGCGAACAGCCTTAAGGTAAATAGCATAACTATATTCATCTAACTTTTTGCGGAGTCGTTTGATCAGACTATCGATGCTACGCTCATTAACATCCGAAGTACCGCCCCAGATATATTCTAATAGCTCCTCACGTGAATAGACTTTATTGGGATGTTTCATAAAAAAATAAAGTAAACGATATTCCAACGAGGTTAATCTCAAATGTTGCTGTGCAATTTTAACTTGACATTGATAACTGTCTAATTGCAAACCTTTAAATACCAACAATCCTTCTAACGATTGCAAGGGTCCACGACGAATAACACTTTGTACACGCGCTAAAAGTTCACGGGGCGAAAAAGGTTTGGTAATATAATCGTCCGCACCCATTTGCAGCCCTTTGACTTTATTATCTTCCTCAGCACGTGCTGTTAATAAAATAATAGGAATATCTCGCGTTTTTGTTTTTTGTCGCAGCTGCTTAATAAAATCAATACCGCTAATATCGGGAAGCATCCAATCTAAAAGAATTAAATCCGGCATTTTTAAAACCATTTTTTGCCGCGCAATTTGAACATTTTCGGCTTGTAATATCTGAAAAGGGGATGACTTGAAAATAAGTTGCAGCATATCACGTATTGCAATTTCATCTTCGACAATAAGAATATGTTGCTGTTTTTTCATACAATTGCGCGAATTGCATTATAAGCGCGTACTGAAAATGCGTATAAAAAAATTACCGTCATGCAGCATGTAATGAGCGTAGCCACCCTACGATATTCTGTAGATTGCCCGCCACCTATTCTCTTAGAAAGTACACCATTATATCAGCAATTTCTATTACTGTATTTCAAGATAAATGGCAAGTTCACAATGACAAGTAAACCACCTATCTCAACCGCTTCCACTTCTTCAACAAGCTCCCTAGCGGATCAATCGATCATTTCTTTGGGCGGTATTTCTATCTTAGATGGTGCTTGATTTAAATGGCTTAAATCATCCGGTGGAATATTGAGTAAGTGTAAGGTACTTCCCATGACATGTGAAAAAATCGGTCCTGCAGTATAACCACCATAATAAAAACGTCCTTTCGGATCATGAAGTACAACAGCAACAACTAAACGAGGACGACTAGCCGGCGCTATCCCAATAAAAATACTATTGTAATGGTGTTTTTCATAACCTTTCGCACCTACGATACGCACGGTCCCCGTTTTTCCCGTCACGCGATAACCCGGTACGCGTGCCAAAGGCGCTGTTCCTCCTTTCGTTAGTACAGATTCCAACATATCTAACACTTCTTTACTTACCTTTGGATCAATAAGCTGTTGTCCATTCGGTGGCTTCTCTTTTATTTTGAGAAAGGTTACTGGAATTTTAATCCCTGCATGTGCCAATACAGAATAAGCTTGCGCTAATTGCAATGCAGTAACAGACAGACCATAGCCAAAAGATAAAGTAGCTAATACAAAAGGGTTCCATACTCTAAAATGCGGCAAACTTCCTGTTCGTTCACCTGGAAAACCACTTTGACTAATCTGACCAAAACCAACAGCATGTAACATATTCCAAAGATTCTCTGGAGGCAATGACAAAACAAGTTTCGACATACCCATATTACTGGAAATTTGCAATATTTTTGTCAGATTCATCACTCCATTATTATGCTCATCCATAATTCGTTTACCCGCCACAATCATCCAACCCGGTGAGGTATCAATCTGACTGTTTGGCGTAAATTTTCCACTCGCTAACACGCTAGCCATACTAAAACTTTTAATTGTAGAACCTGGTTCAAATAAATCTGTTAAGGCCCTATTGCGATAACGCCCATCTTGTATATTTAATCGGTCATTGGGATTGTAAGAAGGCCAATTAACCATAGCTAAAATTTCACCCGTTTTAACATCAAGCACCACAACAGAACCCGAATCAGCTTGATACTTTTCAATCCCTATTTTTAGTTCTCGATAAGCAATATATTGAATGCGCTTATCGATACTTAATTGCAAATCATGTCCTGGTTTAGGCGCACGAATATAACGCACATCAGCAACAATGCGACCTAATCTATCTTTGATAACTTTTTTTAACCCTGAACGACCTTCTAACCAAGTATTGTACGCAAGCTCTAAGCCTTCTTGGCCTTTGTCATCTATATTGGTTAAACCAACCACATGTGCCATCACTGCCCCTTCGGGATAATAGCGGTGATATTCATCCTGTAAAAAAACACCGGGTATTTTAAGCGATTTTATTTGCACACCGAGATTGGGTTTAAGTCCTCGTTTTAAATAAACAAATTCTTTATTTTGTCCATGCATCCATTGTTCATGTATCGTTTGCACGGGAATACGCAATAATTGACCTAATGAGTGCAGTTGAGAATAAGTAGGCTTAAAAGCAGACGGATCAATCCAAACCGCTTTAACAGCGGTACTAATCGCTAATGGTTCACCATGACGATCAAGGATCATTCCACGATGAGCAGGAATGATTAAACTACGAATGGTTCTTGCATTACCTTGAGTCTGTAAAAACTTACGGTCAATAATACTAAGATCAATAAGTCTACCTATCAACCCAAACGCGATCGCTATGAGAATAAATATAACAGCCCATAGACGCCGACCAGCAAAACTAGATGAAGTACGCGCTATTTTATTAAGGTCTCGTACTCCCATGAAATTCGCATTATTCCTAAGTAGGACGTGTTAGTAATATAATTGCTTTTGATTGTGGGACTTCCATTCCTAACTTTTGCTGAGCCAATGTTTGTATACGTACTGGCGCAGCCCAAGTATTCTCTTCAAGTAATAACTGACTCCATTCTGTTTTTAAATCATCTCGTTCCTGCTCTCGAGCTTGTAATTCACTGTATAAATTGCGTTGTAAGGCTTTAACATAAACAACAGATAATGCTGAAGATGCTACTGCTAACAATAACAAAATAACGCCCAACATCCGTAATGAAATTTGCCATTTCCACCACTGTTTTCGTTCCCATGTTAAAGTACCTCGTGCTAACGCACGTGCTGCCACATTCATGATAATTTCTCCGCAATTCGCAATACAGCGCTACGCGATCGTGGATTCTCTGCAATCGCCTGCGCATTAGGTTTAATTCCTCGACCAAGTTTTTTAAGTCTCGGTCTCCATTCCGTAAACAATACGGGTAACCTTTTCAATTCGGCTGGTTCCTGGGCATGCTTACGGATAAAACGCTTAACTATTCGATCTTCTAAAGAATGGAAGCTAATCACTAACAAACGTCCGCCGACTGCAAGTATTTCTAAACTTTGCTTTAAACACGTTACTAAATCTTCCAATTCATTGTTAATATGAATTCGTATTGCCTGAAAAGTTTGCGTAGCTGGATGCTTATGTCGCTCCCAACGAGGATGCGCTTTTTTGACTAGCGCCGCCAATTGAAGAGTTGTCGTTATGGGCATCTGCTTGCGTGCTTCACTAATTGTCTTTGCAATACGTTTTGCGTACCGTTCTTCGCCATACTCCTTTAGTACTTGTGCAATTTCCTTTTCTGTTGTACACGCCAGCCATTGTGCTGCGCTAATCCCATTTTTCGGATTCATACGCATATCCAATGGCCCATCCCGCAAAAAACTAAATCCCCTTTCTGCTTGTTCTAATTGAGGAGAAGAAACGCCTAAATCTAATAAGAGTCCGTCCACTTGTTGATAGATTCCATTTGTCTTTGTTATTTCTTCAACCGTCGTAAATGAACCTTCAAAAATCTGTAATCGTTTATCTTGTCCCCACTGCCTTCTCGCAAAAGCTACTGCCGAAGGATCTTTATCGATAACCAACAAACGTCCTTTTTCACCTAAATTCTGAAGTATTGCCTGGCTATGTCCACCACGCCCAAACGTAGCATCAATGTATATTCCGTCCGGCTTAATCGCTAAATGATCGATAACTTCTTTAATTAATACCGGCTGATGGTAATCTTCTTTTTTTTGCATTTATAAAGCCAACGACTGTAATTCATCCGGTAGATCTCCAGGCTTAACAGCCTCCATAATCCAGCGAGTACGATAATCTTCCCACTCACTGGCACTCCACAATTCAATTTTCCTGCCTTGACCTACAACGTTTATTTCCTTATCTACGCGAGCGTACTCTCGCAAAAGAGCAGGCAACA
Source organism: Rickettsiella sp. (assembly GCA_031119195.1). Taxonomy (GTDB): domain Bacteria; phylum Pseudomonadota; class Gammaproteobacteria; order Diplorickettsiales; family Diplorickettsiaceae; genus JAVHYG01. Next base: position 4,325 of record JAVHYG010000019.1, read on the forward strand.
AGATCCTTCCATTGTTGTCTAATTCAAGGTCTGTCGCATGTCCTATTAATAAACGTTGAATACGCCGCGCAGCCGGATTAAAGCTAGGCAAAGCCTGTAATTTTTCTTCTATCAACTCCCATTCTGTAGCTGGATAAAGCAACAGACAAGGCGATTCCGTATCTATTGTAAGTACCACTTTAGGTGCATCCGTAGGTAGTAATTGTCTATGCCGTGCTGGCAACTTAATCCGACCTTTGCTATCGAGTAAGATTGAATTTATACCCCGAAACATAATTTAGCCCACTTTTAACCACATTTGCCCACTTTTTTCCACTTAATTACACTATAGGAAGTACAAAGTCCTCTTGTCAAGACTTAGTCGATCTTGAACTAAATATTGTTTATCTATAAAAAAAATTGATAACACAGAAATAAGATTAGATTAAAAATTAACCTTTATGATCGTATTAGTTAAGGTGCGTCTCAATTATGAGAATAGGCCTCTTGCCTAAGCAAGTAATAGGCTAGGGTTCAAGCCAAAAGACAATCGAGAACGGAGTTTACGTGTGTAAATGAGAACCATAGAGTATTGTTTAAGGATGAAATCAACTCTATTACGCAGCTAAAGAAAACGTTGAAAGTCAGCCGATAAGCCGGGTTCTGTCGAGGACAGTCATTCGTCTAGGATATAGATCACTCTATACCTCAAGCGACCTACCCGAACCTGACGTGGGCCACGCCAAAATAGGTTCCTATTTGGTCTTGCTCCAAGTGGGGTTTGCCCTGCCATCATTGTTACCAATGACGCGGTGCGCTTTTACCGCACCTTTTCACCCTTACCTAGTATTTTACACTATACGCACTTGAATTTTTGTCTGTGTTGCCACTCAATTCGCAATCCTCATGTATTTTCATACACTACGGTTCATGACTTTCGCGGCGTCTTCTCAAAACCCAATTGCTGTGAGTATCATTAGTAGGCGGTATATTTTCTGTGGCACTTTCCGTAGGCTTACACCTCCCAGGAATTACCTGGCACTTTGCCCTGTGGAGCCCGGACTTTCCTCTGTATCAAGACAAAGTCTTAATACAGCGACTGTCTAGCTAACTCTCAGTTTTAATGTACTATTTTTTTAGTAGTAATTGCAATAAACTAAGCCAATTAAATTTTTTCTCATCATTACTATATTTCTATGTTCACGAAGAAACTCTATATCGGCCTTATGTCAGGCACTAGTATGGATGCTATTGATGCCGCATTAGTGGATTTTTCTAATCCTGCTCCTCAACTATTAGCCACACATAAATTCGCTTTACCAGATAAACTGAGAAATGATTTAAACGGCTTATGTGAAACGGATTCACTTAAAATTACGCAGCTTGCCGAACTTGATGGTCGGATAGCTCATGCCTTTGCGGATACTGTAACAGAACTATTAGAAAAAAATCCCACCTATTCTAAAAATGATATCCTTGCCATTGGCAGCCATGGGCAAACCCTTTTCCATTACCCACAGCATTGCTATCCTTTTACCCTGCAAATTGGCGATCCAAATATTATTGCCGAAAAAACAGCTATTACGACGATTGCTGATTTTCGCCGACGGGATATGGCAGCAGGTGGTCAAGGTGCCCCTTTATCCCCCGCCTTTCATAATTTTATTTTCCGCAATGGAAAAGAAGACAGAATTGTACTTAACCTCGGCGGCATTGCTAATATCACTTATTTACCTGCCGATGCAAAGGCATCCGTTATTGGTTTTGATACAGGTCCTGCCAATATACTCATAGATAAATGGGCTCAAAAACATCTTAAACAATGGTTTGACGAAGAGGGTAAATGGGCAGCCAGTGCTTTTTTTGATGAAACCTTGCTTAAGCAATTTTTGTCAGACCCTTATTTTCAACTAAAGCCACCCAAAAGTACTGGACATAATTATTTTAATCTCGCTTGGTTAGAAAAGCATCTGACCCTTTTTAATAGAAAATTAACACCCGCTGTTATCCAAGCTACCTTATGTGAACTTACAGCCAGGAGCGTAGCCCTAGCCATTAAACAATTTACTAATAGAAACGGAACAATCATACTTTGTGGCGGCGGAAATAAAAATACCTTTTTAAAAAAACGCCTAGCAGAAAATTGTCAACCCCATCGGATCCAGCTTAGTGACGAACTAAAAATTCCCTCTGAATGGATGGAAGCAATGGCATTTGCTTGGTTTGCCAAACAAACCTTAGAAGGACAAACAAGCAATTTACCGGCGGTAACGGGTGCTAGAAACCCTACTGTCCTAGGTGGCATTTACTTAAAAGTTAAATAAGAATAACTCATCGATTGATGAGATATTTTTTGGCTATTTTCAAATTAACCAGCCTAAACACTCATGTGCTAAAATTTGGATTTTGAGTGTAGGCACGATGCCAACTTTTCGAGAAGTGCAGTTTACATGTGTAGATGAGCAGCGGCAGATAAAGGTGGCATCTAAGCGGCAAAAGAAGAACCACACCCACAGGTTGTTTTAGCATTGGGATTACGAATAATAAACTGTTCGCCCCTTAAATCAGATTTATAATCAATTTCAGCACCTACTAGATAAACTAAGCTCATGGGATCAATTAGTAATTGCACAGCTCCACTCCCACCTTCATCCTCTTCATCTTCTTCCTTTAACTTTAAATCCTTAGTAATAACCATATCATCAGGGTTGATAGTTTCATCAAATGTAAAACCATATTGAAAACCAGAACAGCCGCCACCCGTAATAAATACACGCAACTTCAGCTGAAAATTGGCTTCTTCACTGATAAGTTCCAATACTTTCACAGCCGCACTGTCAGTCATGGTAACTAACTGATTAGAAGGCTGGGTTTCTCCTACCCGATTAATAGAATGTTGTAGTATGGCTTCAGCCATAAAATAAGACCTATTGAATAAATATGAATAAAAATTATACCTTATTTAAAGCCCTATATCACTGTTTTATTGAGATAATAAAAGAAATTGCAGATTGTGCTAGTAAATTTAATACCCCATTTTCATAAATTTCAACTTACCTTCTTAAGCTTCATTTTTCAGTATCCTTATCAAAGAGTGCCATTCGATTAACGCTTATAAAAAGGAATATAATTCCTACGCACATTAGGGTAGGTTGACAATTGTGCTAGGATGAGAGAAAGATGACTTTTTTTAGACAGCCTCGTGCAATTGTCAACACGCCCTAGTCATAAAAAGTCTAATTTCACAAGCTATAGACTATATTTAAATTTTGTCTCTTAATCCAAAATACGTATAACTTTTCTGTTAAGCATTAGGATTTACTTTCACTAATACTTTGCATTTTTTTAACTTGCTCAAAAAATTTCTTTAAATTTCTTGCATTAAAACAGGCTTCAATTTTTTTTGCGTATTTATCTATTTTGTAATGCTGAATTCTAGAAGCGCCCATAGAGGATATATATGACTTGGTATGACTATCTGCTCCTACATAAGATGACTCACCAAAGGTTTTAGCAAAATAATTTTTAAGCGCATTTTCTACTTGAATAACCGAAAACCGAATACATAAGGGATCCTGGTTATAGCCTCTTTTTTCTTTCGATAACCCCATAGAATACCCGCAGTTAAAATGATCCTTATTACTTTTAATCTCTTTCATAGCTTTTCGAAGAGATACAAAACCAAGCATAAAACATAATCCATATTTAATAATGGATTATGTCTAAACGTAAAAGCAAACCAAAACAATCGCTTAATATAGCAACTATTTAGTATTTTCATGACTGTACTTACACGAAAAGCCGTCTTATGGAGTATCACTTTGTTGCGAACTTTTCTGCGGTACGCATTTACAACCTCTTTCTCGTCTATCGTGAAAACCTATGCTTTCTCAATGCTTCAAAAATTAATTTATGCTACGCAATTGACAACGTAAACGTCTAAAATCTTGTTCATGGAGACTATCAGATAATACTAAAACACTAATATGCTGCGGTTGCTGTTTATTTAAGTAACTAAAATTCAATAATACAAAATAACGCGTACAAATACTATTATCTGCTAATTTAGCTGGCTTTATCTCTGCTAAATTATCTCTTAATTGCCAATGACTTCCGTTTTGTTGCCAAAACTCGATGACAGAGCGCGGATTATTTAATAAGACATGCTGACGAAAAAGGGCTATAAAACTCATTAAACAAGCTAATGCTAAAAGCAATTTTGACCACCAAGGCCAAGGCAAAACCCATAAACAAGCAATCGCCCCTCCATGGATAACTAATAATAAAACAGCCAAATAATTAGAGGGCTTTAAACGAAAAAATTTAACAGTCACAAATAATTTTCTCTACTAGTACATACAAACGAGAATCTTCGATGGGTGCATGTCGTTTAATCAAAATCCTATAAAGATCTTGGTCTTCATAACTTAACAACCGTTCAAATAAAAGCTTATCGGAGGCACTCAAACCCAAATAATACCTATCAAAAAATGGTATTAATAAAAGATCTAATTCGAGCATTCCGCGACGACATTGCCAACGTAATCGATTTATATTTGCTTGCATAGTACGCTCGTAATTAGATACACGAAAAGTTTGAAATCGCAGAGGAGTCTCGTCATTTAGCGAGAGTAAGTCAGAAAGCGTAGTTTTCGTGTATCGTAACAGAGCATACTTGTGGTATGTAGTAACGAAACGCGAAAAATACCCTCCTTTCTGACCATTATCGTGCCAAATGACAAGTCTTTCTAGCTCATTTTACAAGAATATCACGAATTAAACGTTGGCTACCATCCGTCATTATTATATAACCTGCCGCGTGAGGTAATTTATCTTCATATAACTCAGAAAACTGCGATAAATAATCAGGGTCAAAAAAAACTGATTTTATGCCTAAACTTGCTAAAGCTACGTAATTTGCCCGTAATCCAATTAAGGTTTTCTTTAAAAACATCACTTCCATCTCAGAATAAAGGGTATCACTAGTTTCAACAGTATTTTTATTTGTTTTTATCAAAAAATCAAAAATATCACGTGTTTCAAGTATATCTTTACGATGATCTGCAGATGCATCATCTAGATGCATTACCAAATAACCGGAATTTTCAGGTAAAAATGTAGGAAAATCTTGATTGCTTTTTATTTTAAGATCTACCAGCAATGCACGTGTTAATGACTTTGAACTCAGGAAAGATAATTGTTCACTTGGAAAATATCGAATCAATAAAATATAGGCCAAACTAGCTAATGCAATTGACACAATAACTGCAATGATTTTTAACCATGTCATTCTAATGTTTCCTATTTTCAAACGTCTATACCCATTGCATTTGAATTATGTACTTGCAATTCAAATGTTTTATTTTTGCGATGGGTATTTTCAAGTAGAGAACACATTATCTTTTAAATAACATGTTCAGGCTTTGCTTGTGCGCCTTATTTGATCGAAATAATTGCTCGTAGTGACTTAAAGTTCGCAGCTTCACGCACGAGCGGTATAGACACAGCATTTTTTATTTTTCACACGCAACAACCAGCGATATGGAAAGAAATTTAATAAGAAATACCTAATTTAGTGTGCGATCGGTTTATATCTCTCATCATGTTTTGCTAGCACCCTCTTAGCTTGCATGATTCCCACATGATCCAAGCTACCTTCTACAACAACCGATTGCCCTTCACGAAATAAATCGGGTAATACGCCTTCATATTCCACTAAAACATTATGCCTAGGATCACTGACAACAAACGAGATTTGAAGACTATTTCCATCCTGTTTAATGGTACCTCTTTTTACTTCACCGCCTAAACGGAATATTTGACCTGAAGGAATCTTGCCCTTAGCAACTTGAGTCGGCGTGTAAAATAAATTTATGTTCTGTTTAAGTGCATAAAGTGATAAAGCCACAACGAGTGTCATAACTACCAAGGCTAACACAATAAAATATAAACGTTTTTTTTGGACTGCATTCATTGCTTTTGTCCACACTAAAGAGTAAATCCTATTTAAAGATGACTCTTCAATTTTAAAATTTGCTTAGTTTCTTTCACAAGCTAATTGAATCCCAAAAGAATTAACTATCGTTCACTAATTCATTCACCTGCAATGCAGCAAAAACTTCGTTAAATTGCTGTGTCACACGTAAAAAAGTGGTTCGTTTCGAAAGTTCTTTTAATCGCTGCGCACCGACATACGTACAAGTAGAACGAAGACCCCCCAAAATATCACGAATGGTATTTTCAACCTTCCCACGATAAGGCACGTTCACTGAACGACCTTCACTCGCACGATAAGAGTTAATTCTGCCATGATGTTTATACATGGCCTCACTTGAACTCATTCCATAAAACCGCATATACCATTTGCCATCTTCCTGTATTTTTTCACCCGAGCATTCTTCGTGACCGGCCAACATGCCGCCCAGCATAACAAAATCCGCTCCTGCTGCAAATGCTTTAGCAACGTCTCCTGGAGAAATACAACCACCATCCGCACACAAATGACCACCTAGACCATGCGCGGCATCGGCACATTCAATAATAGCGGATAATTGTGGAAAACCAACGCCTGTCTTAACGCGCGTTGTACAAACAGAACCTGGCCCTATGCCTACTTTAATAATATCTGCTCCGGCCAAAACTAATTCTTCTGTCATCTCAGCAGTTACAACATTTCCGGCAACCAAGGTTTTCTTTGGATATTTTTCACGTAAGGCTTTCACGCAATCAACAAAACGCTGCGTATAACCATTTGCGACATCGATGCAAATAAAAGGCGTAGGGACAAACTTGAGAATTTTCTCCAGAAGCGCTCCATCCTCTTCTTTAATACCCGTAGTTGCAAAACAATACTGATGTAGCTTCGGATACTTATCGTGAAACTGCTTCCATTCTTTTAAAGTAGCAAATTTATCAATCGCGGTTAATAGCTTATATTTTGCTAAACTTTTTGCCATACCAAATGTGCCGGTATGATCCATATTGGAAGCAATGATAGGAATACCTTTCCAAGAAAAACGGGAATGCTTAAAAGTATACTCCCGCGCTAAATCTACATCTGCTCGCGTTTTCAAAGTGCTGCGTTTAGGACGAATTAATACATCTTTAAAATCTAATTTAATTTCTTGCTCAATACGCATGGAGTGACCTCATCGCTAATACACATACCCTTCTCTACGCGAAACCAAGTTTCCGTAAGTCAAAATCTAGTCTAGGTGGGTATGGTATCATATTCTTTCTAAACTGAGCCTAATAGGTTCTCGCAACATCTTCTAGTATCCTATCTGCAATCGTTAGAAGGAAAACAAAGTCACCGTATGAAAAAACCACTTATTTTAGTTGATGGGTCTTCTTACCTTTATCGTGCCTATCATGCCCTCCCCCCCTTAAACAATAGCCAAGGTGAGCCCACAGGAGCCATCTATGGTGTTATTAATATGCTGCGTAAGCTAATTAAAGACTATAGCCCTGATCATATTGGAATCATATTTGATGCAAAAGGTAAAACATTTCGCGAAGACCTTTATACAGCCTATAAAGCAAATCGTCCTACGATGCCCGATGAGCTACAACTACAAATAGATCCTCTCTATGCCATCGTTGATTGTATGGGCTTACCACGATTAGTCCAAGAAGGCGTCGAAGCCGATGATGTCATTGCTAGCCTTGCAGAAAAAGCCATACAAAAAGGTTATCCTGTTCTGATTTCTACCGGAGACAAAGATTTTGCGCAGTTAGTTGACAAACACATTACGCTCGTCAATACAATGACTAATACTAAACTTGATCGACAAGGCGTCATAGAAAAATTTGGTGTAACACCCGAACAAATAACGGATTATCTTAGTTTAGTAGGCGATACAGTCGACAATGTACCAGGCGTCCCTAATGTAGGCCCTAAAACAGCCGCTAAATGGCTTAATTATTACGGTAATTTAGAATCGCTTATAAAAAATGCAATGGAAATCAAAGGTAAAATCGGAGAAAATCTACGTGCCCATCGTAAGCAACTTTTACTTTCACGCCAATTAGTTACCATTAAAAAAGATGTAGAACTCAATTTGGAATTAGACGATTTATGCCCTAAAACGCCTGATCTACCGCAGTTAATACAATGGTATAAAAAACTTGAATTTAAAGGGTGGCTTAAAGAATTAGAAAAAACAACTATCGATACTGAAACTCAAATTTCAGAAAAAAATATTTCTAAACCAAAATATCCGCTCATTCTAGATGAAAGCAGTCTAAATAAATGGATTAAACAATTAGAGAATAAAAAACAATGGGCACTGGATACTGAAACAACCAGTTTAGACGTCATGAAAGCACAGCTGGTAGGCTTATCATTTGCTCTTGCACCTGAAAAAGCCGCCTATATTCCTCTTGCCCACGATTATAATGATGCTCCTAAACAATTAAACAGAAATTTTGTGTTAAAGAAATTAAAACCACTTTTAGAAGATCCTAATTACTTAAAAATTGGACATAACCTAAAATATGATATGAGCGTACTCGCTAATTATGGTATCAAACTCAAAGGAATTGCTTTCGATACCATGTTAGAATCTTACTTACTAGACAGTGCCAGTAATCAACATAATCTCGACAGCGCGGCGCAAAAGCATTTACATTACAAAACAATTCATTTTGTCGATATTGCTGGCAAAGGTGTCAAACAAAAAACCTTTAACCATATCGAGCTTGCGATAGCTGGAGAATATGCCGCAGAAGATACCGATGTTTCTTTACGACTACATGAAACACTGTGGCCACAGTTAAATAAATCGCCAAACTTAGTGGATGTTTTTACAGCCCTTGAAATGCCGCTTGTTCCCGTTTTATCACGTATAGAACGATATGGTGTTTTAATCGATGCAAAATTGCTGCAAAAACAAAGCATTTCTTTAGCCAAACGTCTTTTAACCTTAGAAACGCAAGCTTACGAATTTGCCGGTAAATCATTTAATCTTAGTTCACCAAAACAATTACAAACCATTCTATTTACCGAGCAAGGTTTACCTATTATAGAAAAAACGCCCACAGGACAAGCATCCACCTCTGAAAGTGTTTTACAAACACTTGCGATGAAATATCCCTTAGCCAAAGTTATTTTAAAACATCGTAGTTTAAGCAAACTAAAATCAACTTATACTGACAAACTTCCACAACAAATTAATCCCAAAACAGGACGAGTACATACTTCGTACCACCAAGCTGCAGTTGTTACAGGACGACTTTCATCATCTGACCCTAACTTACAAAATATCCCTGCGCGTACAAAAGAAGGACGAAAAATTCGGCAAGCTTTTATTGCGGCGCCAGGTTATCGCATCATTTCCGCCGATTACTCACAAATTGAATTGCGTATAATTGCCCATTTTTCCCAGGACAAAGGCTTATTAAATGCTTTCGCAAAAAATCTTGATATCCATCAAGCGACAGCCGCCGAAGTACTCAAGATTCCACTTGAAAAAGTGACGCCCGAACAACGCCGTAGTGCAAAAGCCGTTAATTTTGGCCTTATTTATGGCATGTCAGCCTTTGGTTTGGCGCGCCAGTTAGGAATTGAACGCGAGGAAGCCAAACGTTATATCGATCGCTATTTCGATCGCTATCCGGGCGTAAGAAATTATATGGAACGAACGCGACAACAAGCACAGCAACAAGGTTATGTCACGACACTTTTAGGACGACGGTTAAATTTACCCGGTATTAATGCCAGCGACCCTTTGCGAAGAAAAGCCAGCGAACGTGCCGCAATTAATGCCCCTTTGCAAGGGAGTGCTGCTGATATCATTAAAAAAGCAATGATAAACATCGATCATGCATTTACGGCTCAAAAGCTTAATGCACACATGATTATGCAAGTCCATGACGAATTAGTGGTTGAAGCGGCAGAAACTTGTCAAAACAAAGCCAAAAATTTGATTGAAAATTTGATGGTTAATGCCGTAAATTTAAGTGTCCCTTTACTTGTCGATATTCAAATTGGTAATAATTGGGATGAATCCCATTAGACTGTAGTTTATCGTTACAGAAATTTTATACTACGGTGCATATTTCTCAACTTATTTCTAAACAAGCTTCTTTCCTTCAAAACTTATGCCTTCTCATTTAAAGATAACAGCATCTGAAATATACAAGATTTCTAGGACTATGCCCTATTCATTTAGCATGCTAAACTTACAAGACTTGGTTATAAGCTAAATAAATTTAAGGCCAAGGCTTTTTGAGATTATATTTATATTTAAAATTTGCATGGAGAAGCTAATTATGTCTAAAGTGCAACTACAAGATCCTTTTCTAAACGCACTGCGTAAAGAAAAAGTCCCAGTTTCAATTTATCTCGTTAATGGAATTAAACTGCAGGGCTTAGTAGAATCTTATGATCAATTTGTAGTGTTATTAAAAAACTCAGTAAGCCAAATGGTCTACAAACATGCTATCTCAACGGTCGTGCCTTCAAAAAATGTTGCGCTACTGGAAGAAAGTAATTATTCTCAAAATCGTAATGAGGAATTAGAAACTATTAATGTTTGAACGTCCGCAAAGTGGTGAGTTAGCGATATTAGTACATATTCGGCTTGAAAAATTTGAAAGTAAGGAAATTATAGACGAATTTCAAGAGCTAGCTCTCGCTGCAGGTGCAAAACCAATGCACTTGGTTACTGGAAAACAACAGACGCCTTTTGCTAAGTATTTCGTAGGACTTGGCAAGGTTGATGAAATAAAGACTGCATTAACACTATATCAAGCAGAATTAGTTATCTTTAATCATGACTTATCTCCCGCACAAGAACGCAACTTAGAAAAACAATTACAGTGTCGCGTTTTAGGGCGTATCGGCTTGATATTGGATATTTTTGCGCAACGTGCCCGCACTTTTGAAGGGAAACTGCAAGTCAAACTGGCTCAATTACATCATATGTCAACTCGACTTATTCGAGGTTGGACTCATTTAGAAAGACAACGAGGTGGTATTGGCTTGCGTGGTCCCGGAGAAACTCAATTAGAATCAGATAAACGTTTAATTAGACAACAAATTAAAGTGATAAAAAAACGTTTGGAAAAGGTTAAAAAACAACGTGCTCAAAGCCAACGCGCTAGAAGAAAATCACAATTACCGCATATTTCCCTAATAGGTTACACCAACACAGGAAAATCAACACTTTTTAATGCATTAACCGGCGCATCTGTTTTCGCGGCTAATCAACCTTTTGCCACTCTTGATCCCAGTATACGTAGCTTACGAAGTTTAAATGGAAAAACTGCTATCTTAGCTGATACCGTTGGTTTCATTCGCCAACTTCCCCATGATTTAATAGAAGCTTTTAGCGCCACATTAGAAGAAACGCAAGAAGCCGACTTATTACTACATGTCATTGATATCACAAGTAAAGATAAGTTTGAACGCGGTAAAGAAGTTCAAAGTGTATTAAAACAAATTCAAGCTGATAAAATTCCACAACTTTTAGTTTATAATAAGATTGACTTGCTTTCCGAGGTTTCCCCTCGTTTAGAACGCAATAATGCTGGATTGCCAAGCAAAGTATGGATTTCTGCCAACACAGGCATAGGCCTCGATCTATTACAACAGGCATTGTCTGAATTTCTCGTTACCCAAACTATAGGCCCAGCTCAATTTTCAACTTTACGAACTAATGAATTTAGAAGCTTTTAAGTATTCTATGAATTAATAGTTGCGAGAATGGTTCAGCATGCCTAAAATGCCTAGTTAATCAATTTATAGGAGCTCTTCAAATACCACCCTTCCGCTTTGGATATGGCGCGCGCTGTAAAGAGTAACTATTAAAAATAACTAGGAGCCACTTATGCCCTGGAAAGAACCGGGTAATTCGAGCAATAACAAAGATCCGTGGACTGGTCGACCTAAACAGACCCCTCCAGATCTAGAAGCTTTTTTACGTGAGTTACGTAAAAAAATTGCGGCTTTCTTTAAAGTAAAGGCAATTAATAGAAACACTACCGCCTTTACTAAAACTTTTTTCCCTATACGTCTTAACACTAAAACTGTAGGAATATTTTTTAGCGTACTTTTATTGGTATGGGTATTTTCTGGTTTTTTTAGGGTTGATCCTTATCAACAAGCTGTCATTACACGTTTTGGAAAATACACT